>SYID01000197.1 GCA_005798925.1 Verrucomicrobiota bacterium | reverse complement strand
GGCGTGCACCTCCTCAGCGAGGAGGCCACCGCCGCCTATGAAGCGGCCCGCGGATCCGTCGCCCGGTTCCTCGGGCTGAAGGACGCCCGCGGCTGCGTCTTCGTGCGCGGCGCCACCGAGGGCATCAACCTCGTCGCCGAGTGCTGGGGCCGGTCCAACCTCAAGGCCGGCGATGAGATCCTGCTCACCCATCTCGAGCACCACGCGAACATCGTGCCTTGGCAGGTCATCGCCGAGCGCACCGGCGCCAAGGTCGTCGTCACGCCCGTCACGCCGCGCGGCGAGGTCGACCTCGTCGCCTTCAAGGGACTGCTTTCCGCCCGCACCAGGCTCGTCGCCTTCGCGCACGTCTCCAACGCCCTCGGCACCGTCAATCCCGCCGCCGAGATGACGCGTCTGGCCAAGGCCGCCGGCGCCGTGGTGCTCATCGACGGCTGCCAGGCGGCCGCGCATTTCCACGTCGACGTGCCCGCCCTCGGCTGCGATTTCTACGCCTTCTCCGGCCACAAGACCTTCGGGCCGACGGGCATCGGCGTGCTCTGGGGCCGCCCCGAGCTGCTCGACGCGCTGCCGCCTTACCAGTTCGGGGGCGACATGATCCGCAAGGTCGATTTCGCCGGCACCACCTACCGCGAGGCGCCCGAGCGCTTCGAAGCCGGCACGCCGGACATCTCCGGCGCGATCGCCCTCGGCGTGGCGCTGGAATACCTCATGCCGATCCAGGCCGCCGCGCACGCGCACGAGCAGGCCCTGCTCGCCGCCGCGACCGAACGGCTCAAGGCGATCAAGGGACTCACGATCGTGGGCGAAGCGCCTGAGAAGGTCGCCGTGATCTCCTTCAACCTCGAGGGCGGCCACCCGCATGACGTCGGCACGCTGCTCGACGCGGACGGCATCGCCATCCGCACCGGCCATCTCTGCTGCATGCCGCTCATGAAGCATTACGGGCTCAGCGGCACCGCCCGCGCCTCCTTCGCGTTCTACAACACCTTCGAGGAGGTCGACCGCCTCGCGGTCTCGCTGGAGAAGGCGCGGAAGATGATGGCCTGAGCCGGGCGGCAGGCCTCAGTCGAGCAGCTGGCCTTCTTTCAGCAGGATCGCCCTCAGCTGCGCGTAGTCGACGTCCTGGACGGCGAGTCCGCCGTCGAGGGCGAGGGCCGCCGCGGCGCCGGCGCTCTGGCCGAGGATCATGAAGACCGGTTCCATGCGCGAGGAGCCGAAGGCCGGGTGGGTGGAGGAGATGACCGTGGGGACGAGCAGATTGACGCAGTCCGCCTTCTTCGGGCGGATCGCGCGATAGCTGATGCGGTAGGGCTTCGGCACCGCGTAGTCGAACTGGCCTTCGACGCCGACCATGTCGCCCTGCCAGTTCTGCTGGGCGGCGGTGATCTCCTCGGGCTTGGAGGTGCGCAGGTGGGTGATGTGGGCGTCCTTGGCCGTCTTATAGATGATTCGGCGCACGACGTGCGAATCCATGATGAAACTGCCGAGCCCTACGGAGTCCTCGACGCTCGTCTTCCCGAGGCAGTCGTGCTCGGTGAGCACGTAATCTCCGCGGAGGCGGCGGCCTTCGCGCACGTAGAGTTCGTGCGGCCAGCCGGCGGTCTCGGGGAATTCCTTCTTCGGCAGGCCGAAGCGACGGACGCGGTCCCGTAGTTCGGCCGGGATGCTCGGATCGTTGGCGAGGAAGTAGAGGTAGCCCTGCTGGTAGTTCACATGGTCCTGGAAGATCCGCTCGCGTTCCGCGTAGCTTCCTTCGGCCCAGCCGAGGCTGCCGCCGACGTAATCGAGCGAGACCGGCCCGGCGCTGTTGCAGTCGCCTTCGTTGAGCTTGAGCGGCCCGCGGGAGTAGACGAGGTTCCACCAGGTCGAGTCCGGCGCGGCGTTGACGTAGCGCTTGAGCAGTTCGTAGCGTTCGGTCCGGTACTGGGCCGGCTTGGGCCAGGGCAGGGGGTCCTTCTTCGTCGCGAAGACGCGGAAGCAGAAGGGCTGGTAGCGCTTATCGGCCTTGCCGTGTTCTTCGGCGGCGTACGGCGTGCCGTCGACGCCTTCGATGACGCCGCTGCGGGGGTCGCCGGGGACGACATAGGGGTCGACGCGCCACTGGAAGTTGTGGGGCGCGGAGCGCGCGCCGATCTGGACGCCGTTGAGCTTCTCGCCGAACTCGGCGCCGGCTTCGCGCCCCGCCACGTGGGCGACGCCGGCGCGGGCGAGGAGGTCGCCCTCGTACGTCGTGTCCATGAAGACCTTGCCGCGGGCGGCGTGGCCGTTCTCGAAGACCACCTTGGTGATGCGGGCGCCGTCGCGTTCCACGCGCTCGAGCCGGTGCTCGAAGAAGACCGGGATGTCCAGGTCCGCGAGCATCGTCAGGAAGAGCGTCTCGACCTCGGCCGGGCTCTGGACCTGCTTCTTGAAGAAGTCGAGGAAGACCTTCTTCGCCATCCCGCCGATGGCTTCTTTCTTGCCGTAGTCGACGTCGCTCAGGCCGGAGGACGACATCCCGCCGACGTGGCGGCGGAAGACGAAGATCGCCGCCGACCTGCCCATCTTCTTCGCCTGGCAGGCGGCGGAGACCGCGGCCGGGCTGGCGCCGTAGATCACCACGTCGAAGTCGTAGGTCTGAGGTTCGGCGGCTTTCGGCACCGGGTAATAATATCTCAAGCCGGGGCTGGGCGTGGTCGGCCGGGGCAGTTCCTTGGCCGGGGCGGCGCCGGCGCAGGCCGTGGCCAGGAGCAGGAGGCAGTACGGGGATCGCATCGGGCCCGAAACTAGGAGCGGACGTGATGGAATCAATCTTAGTGACGGAGATTTCTGGTATTATTCCGACATCGGCGGATCGCGCTCCGCCGCGGCTGGCGCGCGCCGCAGGACGTCGAGGATGCCTTGGACTTCCCAGTTGCGGCACGCGCCCGCGAAACCCAGCAGGGCCCTGGCTTCGTGGAGGTCGTCGGGGTGGTTGCCCGGCGGCCAGTCGAGCCAGCTGCGGTCATGGGTGTGCCGGGCGTCCTGAAGCAAGGGGAGGAGGGCGTTGACGCACAGCGTGTCGGCGCGGCCGGCGGGCAGCAGGCAGGCGAAGACCTCGTCGACCAGCCGGCGCCGCGCCGAGGGCAAGGGAGAGCAGGGGAGCGTCTCGGCCCAGTCGCGGAGGCGGGCGCGCCAGTCGGGTCGGCGACGGTTGAGTTCGAGGTATTGCGCCAGCCGGCGGTGCGGGTGGCCGGCGGGGCGGAGGCCGCGCAGGCGCCATCGCCCGCATTTCTCCATGTACATCGCGTCGATCCCCACGATGAGCATCTGTTCGGGCGAATAAGCGCGGGCCAGTTCGGACATCGGGGCGCGGTTGCCGCCGAGCCCGAGCGCTTCGACGAACAGTTCGTGGCAGGCCGCGTCCCACCCCGCCTCCTTCACGCGGGCGCGGGCGTGCTTGGTCTTGTTCCGGAAGCGCTCGAGCGCGCGGCGCCGCAGGCCTGGGGCGAGGTCGGGTTCCGCGGCGCGGACGCGACGGGCCACTTCGCCGGCGCGGCCGCGGAGTTCGAGCAGCGCGTCTTCCTCGGCGAGGTCTTCGAGGTCGCGCGGCAGGTAGGGCAGGAGCACCGCCGTCTCCGGCCGTCGTCCGGCTGACGTGAGCACGTCCTGGGCGCCCGGCAGGAGGACCGCGTGGAGGATCACGCCGTCGTACCGCGGATCGCGGTCATGTCCGTGGGCGCGCCAGTCCGCGCTGCGCAGGTGGATCTCCACGTCGCCGCGTTGGCGGCGGCCGTCGACCCGGAGTTCCGCGCCGAGGAAGTCAGGGCCGGCGCCGCGGTTCCAGTCGCCGGGGTGGACGATCTCCACGGACGCGCCGGAGGAGGCGAGCATCGGCCCGCGGACTTCGCCCGAGGCCCAGAGCCGTTGGATGGCGCGTTCGCCGATGGCAAAAGGGCCGTAGGGTCCGTCGATCTCCTCGACGCGCGCGGTGGTGCTCATGCGCGCATCCACGCCGAAACGGGCGGACTTGGGAAAGCCGGAGAATCCCCAAGGGAAAGGCACCGAATCCGCTTGAGGGAAGACCCCAGCCGCCGTTGAATCCCGCTTACGGAGAGGTGGCAGAGTGGTCGATTGCAGCTGACTTGAAATCAGCCGAGCCGCAAGGCTCCGGGGGTTCGAAT
>SYID01000196.1 GCA_005798925.1 Verrucomicrobiota bacterium | reverse complement strand
GCGGCGGCCTACGCGCGCCAGGCGGAGCCCGGCTGGCTGGACGTCGCCGAGGTCGCGCTCGACCCGGCGAAGTTCCCCGCGCCGCGCGGCCTGCGCATCCTCCACCTCTCCGACCTGCACCTCGGCCCGCACGTGCCCTTGGCGTCGATCGAGCGCGCCGTGACGCTCGGGCTCGCGCAGCGTCCCGACCTCGTCGCGCTCACCGGCGACTACGTCACCGGCCGTCTGCGGGAGACCGCGGCCTACGCGGCCGTCCTGCGCCGGCTCGCGGACGCCGCGCCCACGTTCGCCTGCCTCGGCAACCACGACGCCATCGTCGCGGCCGGCCCCGTCGGCGAGGTCGCCCGCACCGCGGCGGTGGTGCGGCTCCTGCGCGAGGCCCGCGCCGACGTCCTGGTCAATGAGACGCGCGAGGTCGCCGTGCGCGGCGGCCGGGTGCGCGTGTCCGGGCTCGGCGACCTTTGGACCGGGCAGAACCACCCCGCGCGCTGCCTCGCGCCCGTGCGCGGTCCCGGCCGCGAACCGCTGGCGCACGTGCTGCTGAACCACAACCCGGACGCGCGCGTCGCGGCCATGCCGTATCACTGGGACCTCATGCTCTGCGGGCACACCCACGGCGGCCAGCTCGGCGTCCCCGGGGTCGCCGAATGGCTGGCGCCCGTGCGCGACAAGGCGCACATCGAGGGCCTGCGCGAGCGCGCCGGCCGCCTGGTGCACATCACGCGCGGCGTGGGCAGCCTCTACGGCGTACGGCTGTTCTGCCGGCCGCAGGTGAGCGTGCTCGTCGTCGGCTGAGGCGCGCTCAGAGCCGCACCCGCAGGGAGCGACCGTGGGCGTCGAGGCTTTCCATGCCCGCGAAGGCCGCGACCACGCCGGCCGCCTTCTTCAGCGAGGCGCGGTCGTAGCGCACCAGGCTGGTGCGGCGGAGGAAGTCGGCGACGCGCAGGCCGCTGAAGAAGCGTCCCGTGCCGCCGGTGGGGAGCGTGTGGCTCGGGCCGGCGGTGAAGTCACCCAGCACCGTGGGCGTAAGGTCGCCGAGGAGGATGGCGCCGGCCGTGGTGATGCGGGCGGACAGCTTCGCGAGCGCGCCCTTGGCGACCATCAGCTCGAGGTGCTCGGGCGCGACGAGGTTGGCCGCTTCGGCCGCGTCCTCGATCTCCGGGACCAGGATCACGCAGACCTTGGCGGCGAGCGCCTGGCGGATCTTCTCGCCGTGCGTGAGCGTGGCGGACTGCGCGCGGGCGGCGGCGAGGCACCGTTTCGCGAACGTTTCGTCTTCCGTGACGAGATAGAGCTTCTCCTTGCCGCTGCCGTGTTCGGCCTGCGCGCAGAGGTCGGCCGCGACCCACTCCGGATTGGCGGTGCGGTCGGCGACGATCATCACCTCGCTCGGGCCCGGGAGGAGGTCGACGCCGACGAGGCCGAAGACCTGGCGCTTGGCCTCGGTCACGAACGCGTTTCCCGGGCCGAAGATCTTGTCGACCGGCGCGATCGTGCGGGTGCCGAGGGCCATCGCCGCGACGGCCTGGGCGCCGCCGACCGCGTAGACTTCGCGGACCCCGCAGAGGTGGAGCGCGGCGAGGATGTCAGGGTTGATCTTGCCGTCCGGTCCGGGCGGCGTGCAGGCGCAGACCTCGGGCACGCCCGCGACTTTCGCCGGCAGGGCGGTCATGAGGACCGTGGAGACCAAGGGGACCTGGCCGCCGGGGACGTAGAGGCCGCAGCGGCGGATCGCATGGTGGCGTTCGCCGACCATGGCGCCGTGCGGGTTCTTCGCCGTCCAGCCGCCGGGGAGCGTGCGGGCGTGGAAGGCCGTGACGCACCGCGCGGCTTCGGCGAGCGCGCGGCGTTTCGCCGGGTCGAGCCGGGCGGCGGCCTGGGCGAGCTCCTTGGCCGGCACGCGGAGGCGGCGGGCCGTGAGCTTCGCGCGGTCGAACTTCGCCGTGTATTCCAGGACCGCCGCGTCGCCGCGGGCCTTCACGTCGGCCACGATCGCGGCGACCGCCGCGCGGACGTCCGGGGCGGCCTCGCCCGAGCCGACGAAGGCGCGGAGGCGTCGGCGGAAATCCTTGGCGGTGAAGCGAAGCAGGGGCATGTGGCTCAGAAGCTCGGGAAGGCGAAGAGGGCGGGCGGGACCTCGGGGTTGACCGTCACGCTTTCGTAGCTCACCTCGCCGACCTTGCGGCCCTCGATGGCGACGATCTCCTTGGCGGCGAAACGCACGCCGCCGGACTCGAGGAACGAGCTCACTTTCTGCCGGAGGAGCTCGCCCGCGGGCGTGAGCTGGTCGGAGGCCACCAGCGCGAACGTCCGGGCGTCGAAGTGGCGGGTGATCCGGAAGCCGCTGGCGTAGGCGTAGTGGATCGCGTGGGTCGGGACGTCGTCGACCGTCGTGAGGCCCTTGTACTCGGCCGTGCCTTCGCCGGCCGGGGGCGCGGCGAAGAACGCCAGGTCGTCGCGCGCCATGTCGCGCAGCTTGCGGAACTCCTCGTAGGCCACCGGCCGGATCTCGCGTCGCGCGAGCGGGTCTTCGCGGCGGGTCGTCCAGCCTTCGAGGCGGCCGGCGCAGATGACGGAGGACGATCGTCGCTCGGCATCGGCGGATTCCTGATGACGCAGGCCGGGGGCGGCCAGGGTGAGCGTGATGCGGGTCGGCGCGCCGGCCTTGTCGTCGACGGTCGTGAACTCCAGGCGCAGCGAGCGGACCTTCTCCAAGGCCGCGGGTTCGGCGGCGGCCGCGGCGCGGGCCTTGGCGATGACCTCCGCCAGGGTCAGGGCTGGTTCGGCGGCCAAGGCTGAAGCGGTGGCGACGAGGAGCGTCGCGCCTAGGGCGGAGAAGCGGCGGGAAAAGGCCATCGGAGCCCGGATGTTGGGACGGGGCGACCTGATGGCAAGCACCGGAAGGGCGCCGCGGGCCTCAACGTTCGCCGGTCGCCTTGAGCAGGCCCGCCACGTCGCAGCGGCCTTCGTAGAGCGCCTTGCCGACGATGGCGCCGATGAGGTTCGGGTAGGCCTTGGCCATCTCCGCCAGACGGGCGACGTCGGCGGCGCCGGACACTCCGCCCGAGGCGATCACGCCGCAAGGGCAGGCCCTGAGGACCGCCTCGAGGGAGGACCAGTTCGGCCCGGTGAGCATGCCGTCGGTGGCGATGTCGGTGTAGATCACCGTCGAGACGCCGAGCTCGCCGGCCTCCTTCGCGAATTCGGTGGCCTTGAGGGCCGTGACGGCCGTCCAGCCTTTGACGGCGACGAGGCCGTCCTTGGCGTCGATGCCGACGGCGAGGCGCGGGCCGTGGGCCTTGGCCATCTCGCGGAGGAAGGCCGGGTCGGTCGCGGCGCGCGTGCCGATGACGACGCGGCTCGCGCCCTCCTCGTAGGCCGCCTCGGCCGTCGCGCGGTCGCGCATGCCGCCGCCGAACTGGACCTTCGGACCGAGGGCGGCGATGCGTCGCAGCACCGGCAGGTTGAGCGGGGCGCCGCCGAAGGCGCCGTCGAGGTCGACGACGTGGATCCACGCCGCGCCGGCCTGGGCGAAGACGACGGCCGGTTCGACCGGGTCCTCGTAATAATCGGTGCGGGCGTCGTCGCGGCCTTGGCTGAGGCGGACGCAGCGACCGCCGCGGATGTCGATGGCCGGGTAGGCGAGCATGGAGGTCAGGAAGCTTTCTTCTTCGGCGCCGCGACGGTCACCGGCTGTTCGCCGCGGATGGCCTCGGGCGTCACCGTGAACTTCGAGCCGGGCGCGGCTTCGGGCAGCGCGTACATCGTGTCGAGCAGCACGCCTTCGAGGACGGAGCGGAGGCCGCGGGCGCCGGTGCCGAGGGCCAGGGCCTTGTCGGCGGCGGCCTCGAGGGATTCGCGCGTGAACTCGAGGGACATGCCCGAGAGGGCGAAGAGCTTGCGATATTGCTTCGTCGCGGCGTTGCGCGGTTCGGTCAGGATGCGGATGAGCGCCTCGCGGTCGAGGGGCTCGAGGACGGAGATGACCGGCAGGCGGCCCACGAACTCCGGGATCATCCCGAAGGCGAACAGGTCCTCGGGCTGGAGGCCGGCGACGATCTGTTCGGCCGAGAGGGAAGGGGCGTCGTTGCGCGGCGGGACTAAGCCGAGGGATATCGCGCCGCCGCGGCGGCCGATGATGAGGTCGTGGCCCGCGAAGGCGCAGCCGCAGATG
>SYID01000195.1 GCA_005798925.1 Verrucomicrobiota bacterium | reverse complement strand
GAACGCCGTCGGCCTCAACGCCGGCCCGATCAAGACCGGCTCCCTCTGCCGCTCTGACCGCGTGGCTAAATACACCCAGCTCCTGCGCATCGAGGAAGAGCTCGGTGCCAAGGCCATCTACGCCGGCAGCACTTGCACCTGGGGCCAGTAATCCTTGGTCGCCGGCAAAGCGAAGGGCCGCCGGAGGGCCGGCCCTTTTTATTGTCCGGCTGAGCGGCGATTACCTCGATTCCAGGCCGACCGAGTTCACCGCGACGACCTCGTACTTCGAGCCGGGCTTCGCGCCCTGGTCGACGAACCGCATCGCCGCCAGCGGCTGCGTCGGGGTGTCGCCATAGGTCACACCTTGGAAGAGCGGACGACCGAACGGGTTCGCGAGTTTCTCCGGCACGCGGCCGATCACCTGGCCGTCCTTCTTGATGAGGAACTGGCGGAGACCGCTCTCGAAGTCGGCGTGCGCATCCCAAGTCACTTCGACGCCTTCGGGGAGGGCCTTGGTCGCGACGTGGAACGGCGCGGGCGGCGGCGTGGAGTCGTTCGTGGCGCCGGTCTTCACGTATTCGGTCCAGGCCTTGGCGAAGGCGGCGTCAGGCAGCCAGCAGGACTCAGCCTTGTCGCCGGCGTAGGCGCCCGCGGGCTTGGCTTCGTCGCCCAGCAGCGGGGCGAGCCAGCCCTTCGACTGGTCGATCTTGCGGAGGGCGTTGCCCGACTCCGGCAGGCGCAGCGCGAGGCAGGCGTCGAAGAACGCGATCGAAGCGTAACGCTGGTCGCCCGTCTGGTGGGAGGTCAGCGGATCGGGCGCGAAGGCGATCGGAGCCCCCTTGCGGCGGTATTCCTTGAACATGGCGACCGCCCCGGTCCACGCGCCGTTGAAACGCTTGTCTCCGTTCTCCTTCACGCCCGGGTTGGCGACCATGGGAATCCCGTAGGCTTCGGGCGGGAGGACGACTGGCGGACCATAACGTCCCGGCTTTCCGTCCGCCTCGTTCTGCCAGTAAGCGTAGGCCGTGCCGGAACGGAACCAGATGGCGATGATACGCTCCGGATGTTCCGCCTGCAGGATGCTGGCCCAGGAGCCGCCGCCGCTGTGTCCCCAGAGGCACCAGGGGGCCTCCGCCAGCTCCGGATGGCCGCTGGCCTGCCCGAGGTCCTTGAGGGCCTTCAGGAAGGCCTTTCCTGAGCCTTTGCGCGGGTCCGACCACAGCCGGCAATCCGCCTTCTCCGGCTGGTGGATCACCGGGCCGAGCAGCGCGCAATCCCACTTGCGGGCGAGCGCCTGCCAGTGGAGGTCGTCGGCTGCGGTCACCGCCCCTTTGTTGGAGCCTTCGCCACAACCGTGCTGATGCACGATGACCCCGCGCACGCGCTTCAAGCCTTCCGGTATCCAGAGATTGTAGGTGGCGGCTAAGGCCAGTTCGCCGGGGCTTTCCGACGCCGGGTAGGTGACGGTGTGCTTGGTGCCGTCGGCCAGGACGGCTAAAGGCAGGAGGAGCAGGGCGAGGAGCGGTCGCATGGGGTTGTGACATCGACAGCCAGAAACCGCTTTGGTTCAAGCCAGCGTTGGCTGGACGGCCGGGTGGTTGCGATTAGGGTCGGCCTATGTCCGACGCCAGACCCTTGGCCGAGCAGCTGACCGAATGCGAGCAGTGGTGCGCCGCCCGCTCGGACAAGGAATACGTGCCCGTCGCCGAGAAGGGTCTGCGGATCCTCCCTTCGCATCACGCCGAGCTGGCCAAGGCGCTCCCGGGGCAAGAGCCTCGGGTCGACGGGTGGTTGCTGCGTTCGGACGTCATCGGGATCTGGAATTGGATCCTGCTCGGGGGCTTCATGCTGGGGGGTGTGGCGATGTGTTACGTCATGACCTTCGATCTGTTCGCCCGCACGGACCACCCGTTCCTTTACGCCAGCGTCATCTTCCTGCTGCCCTCCGCCGCGGTGGTCTACTTCCCTCTGCGGATGATCATGCGCAGACATGAGCTGATCTTCGGCGAAGACGCCTTGGTGGTCCGTCGCCTTGTCTTCGGCCGCATTAACAAGGAGTGGCGGCTGCCGATCGCCGACGAAGTCCGCGTGGGGCTCGCCTACCGGGGCGCCCACCTGAGCGGGAAGCATGGCGGCGCCTATGCGCAGTTGTCCGTGGTCGTGGGGTCGGGCGAAGCCGAGATCGTGCTAGGCGATGACCTGGACCACGACAAGCGCGCCCGCCTGGCCATCCTCATCGATCATTATTTCAACGGAGTTGCCTGAGCCGGCCCCGCCGATAATCCATTTCCATGGGACTGATCAGAGACTTCGGGGCCAAGCTCACCCGCATGAAGCAAGAGGTGGAAGCGCGCCAGGCGGCGATGGCGGCGGGCCGCGAGGCCAAGGTCCTCTCCGACGAAGAGGTGGCCCGAGGCCATCCGAAGGTCTCGGCGGAGCCGGGCTTCCAGGGCGTGACCTACGGCGTGCGGCTCGGGACCTGGTTCGGCTGGTGCTGGCTGATCTTCACCTGCGTGCATTGCGTGGCGCTCTTCTACGGACTGTCCCAAGGTCCTTTGAAGATGAACGGCCGGATGGTCACGCAGCCTGATTGGTGGCACTTCGCCCTGCTGGCGCTCTTCTACGTGCCGTTCTTCCTGGTGGGCTTCGGTCTCACCATCGCCCGCTATCGGCTCACGCTGACCGACGACCTCGTGGCGTTCCGTTTCCGGATCCTTCCTTATGTCGGCTGGACGTCGACCTTGCCGGCCGGCGAAGCGGTCAAGGTCTCCTTGGCCTACCGCGGTGCGAGCCGGAACAAGAAGCCCGTGGATTCGGTCGTCGTCGCCTCGCAGGGCAAAGAAATCCATTTCGGGGCTTTCCTTGAGCCGGACGTCAAGGAGCACCTCGCCGGTCTCATCCGCCATTATTACGGGGACGCGCCCGCCGCGGCGCCCTTCCTGGCGCCTCCGGAGTCCGGGCGTTGACGCGGCCCGCCGCCGTTCCAGCATCACCGTCGTGACGCCTTACCTCGAGCAACGCCGAGCCGAGCTCATCCGGACCTATCGCGACGGCCTGTTGCGGGACGTCATCCCGTTCTGGCTGGAGCATGGCCTCGACCGCGTGAACGGCGGCATCCATACCGCGCTCGGCCGGCAGGGCGAGCTGCTCGATTCGGACAAGTCCGTCTGGTTCCAAGGTCGCGCGGCCTGGACGTTCGCCAACCTCTACAACACGGTCGAGCCGCGTCCGGAGTGGCTCGCGGCGGCGTTGTCGTGCGCGGACTTCCTTCACGACCGGTGCGCCGACCTTTCCGGCAAGCTGCATTTCACCGTCACCGCCGCGGGCGACCCGTTACGCATGCGCCGCTACGTCTTCAGCGAATGCTTCGCCGCGATCGGCTACGGCGCCGTGCATCGCGCGACCGGGCAGGCCAAATGGAAGGAGCGCGCCCTGGCGGCCTACGGGACCTTCCTCCGCCACCACCGCGAGCCGGGCCGCATCCCTCCGAAGGTCTCTCCCGAGACCCGGCCGATGAAGGGCCTCGCCCCTCTGATGATGACGCTGGCCACCGCGCAGGACCTCCGCGCCGACCTCGGCGACGTGACGGTGCTCGGCCGGACGCTCACGCAGTGGGCCCGCGAAGCCATCGACGAGATCGCCCGTGATTTCGTGAAGCATGACCTGCGCGCGGTGATGGAGGTCGTCGGCCCGGCCGGCGAAGTCTACGACCATTTCGACGGCCGGCTCCTCAATCCGGGACACGCCATCGAGGCCGCGTGGTTCGTGCTGCGCGAGGCGCGCCGCGCTGACGACGAAGCACTGAAGCGGCTCGGCCTCGCCATGCTCGACCACATGTGGGAGCGCGGCTGGGACCGCGAGCACGGGGGGCTCCTTTATTTCACCGACGTGCACGGCAAGCCCATCCAGGAATACTGGCATTTCATGAAGTTCTGGTGGCCGCACAACGAAGCGATCATCGCGACCTTGCTGGCGCATCTGATGACCGGGGACGCCAAGTACGCCGAGATGCACCGACAGGTCCATGACTGGGCCTACGCGCATTTCCCCGACCGGGAGCACGGCGAATGGTTCGGCTACCTGGATCGCCAAGGCCGGCCGACGACGGAGCTCAAGGGCAACATGTGGAAAGGACCTTTCCACATGCCGCGCCAGAAGCTGCTGTGCTGGCAGATGCTGGAAGGCGCCTTCTGAGCGCGCGCGGGTTCAACGGCCGGGCGCCGGTTCCAGCGCGACGCGGCGATAGAGGACCGAAGTGCTGCCGTTGGGTTCGTAGAGCACGCCCAGTCCGCCTTTGATGGCCGCCATGGAGCTGTACGCGAACGGTCCCGGGAAGAGCAGCGTCGACTGCGACCATGTCTTGCCGCCGTCATCGGAGCGCCGGAGCGTGCCGTCGGCGCGGCCTTTGCCCGCGGGATTCAGGAAGTAGAAGCGCGACGTCGCGCCATCGTCGACGCGAAGCAACGACGCCTGGCAGGTCGGATCGGGCAATGCGGCGTCATCCGCCGCGGGCGACCACGTCTGCCCGCCGTCCTTGGACCAGGCCACCTTGCGGAAGGGCGCGCCCTTCCAGCGGCGGGAATTCAGGTAGACCGTGCCGTCCCGGGCCTCGGCGACCTGGACTTCGTTGAGCTGTCGTCCGCCGTCCTGCGGCACGTTGCCTCCCCGGTGCCAGCTGCGGCCGCCGTCGTCGCTGTAGGCGACCCAGTTCACGAAGTTCTTCCTGGCGTCCTGCGAGTTGAAGGGCACCACGAGGCGCCCCGCGTGCAAGGCGTGCTTGAGCTTGATGCCGATGCCGGGCCCCGAGGCCGTCGTCACCGCTTCCGTGGGCTTCAGGTCGCGCGTCAGGTCCGCGGGCCGGGACCACGTCACGCCTTCGTCGTCCGAGGCGAGCACGCGGATGCGCGTCCCTTCCGCGGCGTCACCGGCGGGCAGGCGGCCGAACTCATGGCTGCCGGCGGGAAAGGTCTGGAAGAAGAGGAAGACACGGCCGATGAGCTCGTCTTCGACCAGCGTCGGGTTGTTGCAGCTGTCCTTGCCCTGATCGTAGGCCACGCGGGGCTTCGACCAGGTGACGCCGTCGTCCTTCGAGGTCGCGATCACGAGGTCGTTGCCGGCCTGGTCCGTCGCCTTCTCGCGCGCCTCGGCGACGGCGATGAGCGTGCCCTTCTTCGTGCGGAGCAGCGAGGGGATCCGCACGGAGGCGTGCGGGAGGTTCTTCTTCGCCTCGAAGACGGCCACGGGCGCGTCGCCCATGAGCGTGGGCTGGGCGAGGGCCGGCGCCGCGCAGGCGAGCGCGGCCAGGAGGAGGCTCAGTCTTTCCATGCGAAGAAGCCGATGGCGTCGAGTTCGCCTAGCATCGCCTTGACGCCGGCGGCGTCGGGGTTGCCGTTGGGCAGGCGGGCGGGACCGACGGGCACGCCGAGGTGCGTCATCAGCGCCTTCGCGCAGCCCATGTAGCCGCGGCGGGCGACGATGCGGATCACCTGCATCAGCCGGTCCTGCTCGAGCTGGCAGGTCGCCAGGTCGCCGTGCGGGAAGGCGGCCATCATGCGTTGGAGCGGGCCGGGCGCGAAATTGTAGGTGCTGCCGACCCCGCCTCGCGCGCCCATGGCCAGGGCGGCGAGGAAGTATTCGTCGATGCCCCACGGCAGGTCGTATCTGCCGCCCTCGAGCCGCTTGCCCAGGAGGTAGGCGCCGAGGTCCGGGTTGGAATATTTCACGCCCGCGAGGTTGGGGATGCGCGGCGCGGCCGCCCGCAGGAAGTCATCGACCGGGAAGCCGGCGATGCCGGTCATCGCCGGGATGTCGTAGTAATAGAACGGCAGCCCGGGCGCCGCGGCGGCGACCTGCGCGCAGCTCGCCACGAGGTCGTCGAGGGTGCGCGGCTTGAAATAGGAAGGCGCGATCATCGAGACCGCGACGGCCTGGTTGCGCTGCGCCTGCGCGGCGAGCGCCGCGGCGTCGGCGAGGCATTGCGCGCCGACATGCACGACGACCTTGAGGCCGGTCGCGCGCGCGACCGCGGCCCAGCGGTCGCCGAGGGCGAGGCGCTCGGCCACCGTGAGCGAGGCGCTTTCGCCGGTCGTGCCGCCGATGAACACGCGGTCGATCTTCCGCGCCAGCAGGTGCCCGGCCTGGCGCTCGACGACGGCGAGGTCCAGGGCGCCGTCGCCGCGGAACGGCGTGTGGGTGGCGGGGCAGAGCCCGTGGAATTGGAAGGCGGTCATCGGATTCAGCGGAGGTCTTCGGAAACGGGCCTGATCCTAAGGACGAGCCAGGCGGAGAGACAAGCCACGGCCGCGAACCCGGCGAAGATGAGGTTCAGCGGGACGTGGTGGTCGCGCAGCCAGCCGAACCCGACGTCCGAAAGGCCGCCGCAGGAGATGCTCGCGAGGTTCATCAGGCCGTAGCCGGTGGCGCGCCTTTCGGGGCGGGCGATCTGCGCGAGGATCGGCATGTTGTTGCCGTCGAACAGGCCCCACCCGAGCCCGAACAGCACGAGGAAGAAGATCGCCAGCGGGAGCGAGCCCTGGTCGATGACGATGCCGACGCCGAGCAGGGCCGGCGCGATGAGGGCCATGCCGAGGGCGCTCACCTTCTGGCGGCCGCGCAGGCTTTGGCGCATCCAGCGGTCCGCCAGCCAGCCGCCGGCGACGGCGCTGGCGATCGCGGCGCCTTGCCACCAGACCACCGCGCTCACGCCGGCGAGCCCCTGCGTCAGGCCGAGCTCCTTGCGCAGCACGCTGGGCATCCAGTCGCGCACGACCCAGCCGGCCAGCGCGGGCAGGGTGAAGTAGAGCAGCAGCAGCTGGAAGTTGCGGTCGCGCAGCAGTTCGCCCGCGGCGGCCAGCGGCGCGCCGGCGGCCGGGGCGTCCGGCTTGCGCGGCGCCTCGCGGAGCCACCACCAGAGCGGCAGCGCATAGCCGACGCCCGCGAGTCCCATCGTGGCGAAAGCCCAGCGCCAGCCGAGGGCCGGGTCGTCCGCCACGTAGCCGCCGACGCTGCCCAGCATGACGCCGAGGTAGATGCCGATCTGGTGCAGGCCGACGGCGCGCGAACGCGTCGCGCTCAGGTGGTGGTCGGCGATCAGCGCGAGCGCCGCGGGGATGTAGAAAGCCTCGCTCAGGCCCATGATGGCGCGGGTCCAGAGGAGCTGGTCGTAGGTCTGCGCATAACCCGTCGCCCAGGTGTCGGCTGACCAGACGAGCAGGCTGAGCGCGATGACGTGGCGGCGGCCGAAGCGGTCCGCGACGTAGCCGGCGAAGGGGCTGGCCAGCGCGTAGGTCCACTTGAACCAGGCCAGCATGTGCCCCCACTGTTCCTGGCTCCGGATGCCGCTGACGTCGCCCATGATCGACTGCTGCATCGTGGCCACGAGCTGCCGGTCGAGGTAGTTGAGCAGCGCGACCGGAATCAGGAGCAGGACGACCAGCCAGGCCGTGCGGGCGGCGGAGGGGCCTGCGGTCATCGGTATTTCGCCGGGATCGTCCAGCGGGTGAGCTTGGGCGTGCGGACGCCGGGCCGGACTTCGCCGCTGACCGTGACAAGGTCGTCCCCGAGGCGCAGCAACGGGGCGACGGCCACGGGGTGCGGCCATTCGCCGAGGTCCGTGACTTCGAGCGTCTCCATGTCCACCGCGAGGATCCGCCGGGCGAGGCCCGCGTGGGTCTCATACGGCTGGCCGTACTGCGTGCCGTCGTCGCCGCCCACGAAGAGCAGGTGGCCCGAGGTCGCCACCCCGGGGCCGGCGCAGCCGGCGAGGGGATGAGGCAGGCCATGGAAGCGGTTGCCGGCATCGAGCGACGACTGGAACGCGAGGTTCTCGTGATAGTCCCGGAAGGGCTTGCCGTCCCGGGCCGAAAGCGAGCAGCCCCCGCCCCATAGGAGCAGGTTGCGGCCGGCGCCGACGAGCGGGATGAGGCGCGCGAAGCTCGGGTCCTCTTCGCTCGTGCGCCAAGGCGCGTCCGGGGCGTCGAGGTCGAGGGAGGTCAGCGTGGGAAGCGCCGCGGTGTCGTCGGGTCCGGCGATGCCGCCGATGACGACGAGGTTGCCGTTGGCGTAAGCGAAGCCTGCGTACGCGCGCGGGCGGGGCATCGGTGTCCCGAGGCGCGTGACCCGGCCGTCGAGTCCGACGCGGAGGACCTCGGCACGGTGCCCGCCCGCGGCGGCGCCGCCGGCGACGACGAGCGCGTCGCGCCCGGGGGTCGCGCAGAAAGCCGCGCAGACGAGGCCTTCGGGCAGGTCGCCGACCTTGCTCCAAGCCCAGGCGCCGTCCCGGCGGGCGAGTTTGAGGATCTCGCGATGGTATTTGCGCGATCCGCCTTGCCAGGGCATCTGGTCGGGAAAATTGCTGCCGCCGGCCGCGAGGATGACCTCCGTCCCGTCGGCTTCGCGCAGGACCGCCGCCATCATGCCGGCGCGGCCCAGCGGGTCAGGCAGGTCAGGCAACGGCTCAGCCTGCGCCCGGACGAGCATCGCGGCGAGCAGGCCGAGGAGTGGGGTGAGGCGGGGCATGGCGCCGGGGTCAGGCCTTTCTAGCCTTTCCCCGGCGCCATGCCAGCCCCATCGCTTACTCCGGGCGCAGCAGCCAGCCTTCGGCGGTGCGGACGAACGGCCGGAGTTCGCCGTTGGTCAGGGCATAGCCGCCGGACCACTTCGCGCAGCCTGTCGAAAGCACCTGGGCCGAGCCGTCGCCGGCTTCTTTCCAGGCGTCGGCCGTCCGATCGTAGGCGAGCACCCTCTTGGCGTAGCCGGGGTGCTTCGCGGCCTCGACCTTGCCGGCCAGCTTGCCGTCGTCGCCGCCGAGCAGAAGGATCTCGTCATCGAAGACCGGGCAGGGCGAAGGCGCGCCGGCGACCGGACGGGGCAGCATGGCGAGGCGCCGCCATTCCTTGCCGAGCGTGAAAGCGTGGCAGTCGGTGAGGAACTCGCGTTCGACGCCTTTGGCTCCGGGGCTCAGCGCGACGCCGCCGAAGAGATAGAACGTGTCCTTGGTGCCGGCGGCCTGGGCCAGCATGCGGCCGGAGCCGGCGCACAAGGGCAGCTCCTTCCAGCCGGCGTTGAGGTTCGCGAGGTCGATCGCGAAGGCGCTCGAGGAGGCGGCCGTGGCGTCGGGCCGCTCGGTGCCGCCCGCGACGATCACCTTGCTGCCGACGAGCGCGCCCGCGGCGTAGGCCAGCGGCCGGGGGAGGAAGGGGAAGGGACGGACCTTCAGTTCGCCTTCCTCGATCGCAAGGGTGTAGCAGTCAGCGTAATGGCGATACGAATCAGCGCCGCCGATCATGAGCAGGCCCTGCCGGATCGAGACGCCGACGCCATACCCGCAGGGTCGCGGGAGTTTGCCGGCGACCGCCCACTTCTTGGAGCGGGTGCTGGCGAGGGCGTAGACCGCGTCGTGCCAGACTCGGGCGCCGCCTTCCCAGCCGGCCTTGTCGGGGTAATTCGAGCCGCCGCCGCAGAGCAGCGTGTCGCCGGAGGTGCCGACGAAGGCGCCGCCGTAGCCGGGGGCGTTCGGAGTTTCAGGAAGTCGGGTCCAGCGCATGGGAATGCGCACAAGGAAGACAGGCCGCAGAGGGGAGTCCAGAGATTAGGGGGCCGTGGGGTGAATGTCGTCGCGCCCCCCGCCAATCCGGGCTTTTCAGATGATTGCGGCGATTTCAAAGACATGAGCTCCTCGTCCGGTGGCCGGCGGATTTGTTTGACAGAGCCGCCTACACCTTGCCTTGATTGGACTCCTTTCGCACTGCCTGGTAGCTCAGCGGTAGAGCAGGTGACTGTTAATCACTTGGTCGTAGGTTCGATCCCTACCCAGGCAGCCAGAAAGGCCTCCTTCCGCTCCCCGGGCCTCCTGGGGACGGTCCGCAACCTTCTCCTTGACCATCCGGGAGGTTCGGGGAGGATGCACCCACCATGGGTCAACAGAGCAACAAAGTCATCAAGCGTCGCCGTCGTCGCGCCTACCTCGAGCGCAAGAAGGCCCGTATCAAGGTCGCCCGCGCCGCCGCGAGCAAGAAGAAGGCCAAGAAGTGAGCCGTGCGGCGAGCCAGGCCTCCCGGTGGGCCGCGCTCGCCGCGCTGCTGCTGGTCGCTTGCGACACCCCTGACATCTCGACCGACGAGGTGGCCGGGGTCTCTTATGTACATGAACGGCGTCGCGCCGCCGCCGACGTGACCCGCGCCACCGAGGCATATTCGACCAAAGAGGACCACGGCGCGGACATCGTCTTCCGCACCGATCCTTCCGTCCGCCCCGGCCACTACTTCTACGTCAAGCTCGCCGAACCGCTTCCGCCCGGCGGCCGGCTCGTGCTCGAAGTCGTCCGCGTCGAAGGCCGGCCGCCCGAGCGGCACGAATTCACGCCGTCGCTCCGCCCCGGTTTTCCGTTCGGGGAATACGTCATCGGGCTGACAGGCGCGCAGGCCGGAGAAGGCAAGTGGCGCCCGGTGGCCTGGCGTTTCTCGGCCGTCGACGCCCGGGGCAAGGTGCTCGCCGCGAAGCACAGCTTCCTCTGGGGCACGCCCGCCGACCTTTCCGCGCGCTGAGTCCGATGGGCGCCGTCGCGTGGACTCCCTGGCGCCCGCTGCGGCTGGCCGAGGATGTGCCCGCCGCGACGCTGGCTGAACAGCTCGACGGCGGGCAGGCTTTCCGCTGGCGCCGCGAGTCCGACGGCAGCTGGCAGGGCGTCTTCGGGGACACCGTCGCCGGCGTGCGCGCCGGTCCGGCCGGCTTGGAATGGCGCGCCCCCGCGGGGTTGTCGCACGCGGAGGCCGCCTTGGCCCGTTACCTCGACGCCGGCGGCGCCCAGGCGCGTTTGTCCGCCGAACTGCCCTGGCGTTCCGATCCCGTCCTGCGCGCGGCGCGCGACGCGTTCCCGGGCCTGCGCATCCTGCGGCAGGATCCCCATGAGGCGCTGATCGGTTTCCTCTGCAGCTCGAACAAGCGCATCGCGCAGATCCGCGTCATGGTCGCGGCGCTCGCGGAGAGGCTCGGCGCGCCCCTGGCGGGCGGCTTCCGCGCCTTGCCGGGCTGGGCCGCGCTGGCCGACGCCGACGAAGCCGTTTTGCGGGCCTGCTCGCTGGGTTACCGCGCGGCCTTCTTGCGGGGGACCGCGTCGGCGTTGCGCGCGCGTCCGGACTGGGCCCGTGAGTTCGCGGGGCTCACGACGCCCGAGCTGCTCGAAGCGCTCTGTCGGCTGCCCGGCGTCGGCCCGAAGGTGGCGGCCTGCGTCGCGCTCTTCGGCTTCGGCCGGTTGGAAAGCTTCCCGGTGGACACCTGGGTCGTCCAGGCGATGGGTTCGGCCTACGGTCTCCACGGCTGGAAACCCGCCCAGCTGGAGCAGTTCGGCCGCGTCCATTTCGGACCCGCCGCCGGCCTCGCGCAGCAGTATCTTTTCTCCGCCGCGCGGGCGGGCGTGCTGCCGGCCGCCGTCACGCCGGCGGCGACGAGGCCTCGCCCCAGGTCGCGCCGACGACCGCGGGCGTGAGCGTCGCGGCGGGGTCGCCCGTCGCGATCAGCCGGCCTTCCGCGAGCACGAGCACCTGGTCGCAGCCCCGCGCGAAACCGAGGTCGTGCGTCGCCACGACCACCGCCGCGCCGGCCCGCGCGAAGCCGGCGACGATCCGCCGAAGCATCGCCTGCCGGTTCAGGTCGAGCGCCGCGCCGGGCTCGTCGAGCAGCAGCACCCGGCCGAACGGGTCGCCGAGGGCGACGAAGGCCAGCGCGAGGTGGGCGCACTTCTGTTCGCCGCCCGACAGCGCGGACAGCGGGAGCTCCGGGGCGGCCGCGAGCCCGAAGGCGTCGAGCCAGCCGGCATAGGCCGCCGGATCGCCGGACAGCAGGCCCAGCTCCGCGAGGCGGAAGTCCCAGGCGCTGGCGGGTTTCTGCGGAGAGTAGGCGCGCTGCGCCGCCATCGCGCCGGGCGCGGCGGCGCGCGGATCGAGCCCCGCCACGCGCAGCTCGCCCGTCGCCGCGGGCAGGAGGCCGGCCAAGGCGCGGAGGAAAGTCGTCTTGCCCGCGCCGTTGGGGCCGATGATTCCGGTGACCTGGCCCGCGGACGCGCGCAGCGAGACTCCGTCGACCACGCGGTGTCCGCCGAGCTCGGCCCCGACGCCGACCGCTTCGATGAGCACGTCAGTCATGGCGCCTCCCTGCGATCCAGATGAAGAGCGGCGCCCCGAGCAGCGCGGTCACCGCCGCGGCCGACAGCGGGGCCGACGGGAAGGCGCCGCGGCCGAGCGTGTCCGCGCCGAGCAGGAGCGCCGCGCCGAGCAGCCCCGAGAGGGGCAGCACCAGGGCGTGGCGGGGGCCCGCCAGCGCGCGGGCGAG
>SYID01000194.1 GCA_005798925.1 Verrucomicrobiota bacterium | reverse complement strand
GATCACCGACGGTCGCTTCTCCGGCGGCAGCCACGGCTTCGTCGTCGGCCACGTCTCCCCCGAAGCCGCCGTCGGCGGCCCGCTCGCCATCGTGAAGAACGGCGACCGCATCCATATCGACGCGGTGAAGAACGAGCTCAACCTGGACCTGTCGGACGAGGAGATCGCCCGTCGGCTCAAGGATTGGCGGCCCGCCCCGTGCAAGGAGAAGCGCGGCGTGCTGGCCAAATACGCCAAACAGGTGAGGTCCGCCTCCGAAGGCGCCATCACCGACGGCGACTGAGGCCTTCCTGAGCGGAAATGAAAGGGCGGACGCTCCGGCGGTCCGCCCTTTTTGTTGCAAGCCTCTCGGCGCCGGGAGAGCATCAGGACATCGTGGCCTCCTCCTTCGACCTCTACCGCCGGCAGCTCCTCAATTTCCCTGAACTCGGCGTCTCGCTCGACTTCAGCCGCGCGCCCGCGCCGGCGGGCTTCGCCGAGAAGATGGCCCCGGCCATGGCGAAGGCCTTCGCCGACATGGCCGCCTTGGAGAAGGGCGCCGTCGCCAATCCCGATGAGAAACGCATGGTCGGCCACTACTGGCTGCGCGCGCCGGAACTCGCGCCCGACGCGAAGATCGCCGCCGAGGTGAAGGCCGCCGTCGAAGCCATCGTGAAGTTCGCCGCGCAGGTCCACGCCGGTCAGGTCAAAGGCTCCGCCGGCAGGTTCACCGACCTCCTCTGCGTCGGCATCGGGGGCTCGGCCCTCGGGCCGCAGTTCGTGGCCGACGCGCTCGGCGGCAAGACGGACAAGCTCCGCGTGCATTTCATCGACAACACCGACCCCGACGGCATCGACCGCGTCTTCGACGGTCTCGTCGGCCGCCTCGGGACCACCCTCGCGATCGTGACCTCGAAATCCGGCAGCACGCCCGAGCCGCGCAACGGCCAGCTCGAGGCCGCGCTCCGCTGGAAGCAGGCCGGCCTCTCCTTCGCGGCTCATGCCGTCGCCGTCACCGGTGTCGGCAGCCAGCTCGACCAGGTCGCCGTCGCCGAGAAGTGGCTCGCCCGTTTCCCGATGTGGGACTGGGTCGGCGGCCGCACGAGCGAGCTCGGCCCCGTCGGCCTTCTGCCGGCCGCGCTGCAGGGCATCGATATCCGCGGCCTGCTCGAGGGCGCGAAGGCCATGGATGCGCTCACGCGCGTCCCCGACGCCGCCCGGAATCCCGCCGCGGCGATGGCGCTGGCCTGGCATCACCTCACCGACGGGCGGGGCTCCAAGGCGATGGTCGTGCTTCCCTACAAGGACCGGCTGCTCCTCTTCTCCCGTTACCTCCAGCAGCTCGTCATGGAGTCGCTCGGCAAGGAACACGACCTGGAGGGGCGCCAGGTGCTCCAAGGACTCACGGTCTACGGCAACAAGGGGTCGACCGATCAGCATGCCTACGTCCAGCAATTGCGCGACGGGGTGAACAATTTCTTCGCCGTCTTCATCGAGGTCCTCAAGGATCGCGAAGGGTCTTCCCTGGAGGTCGAACCCGGGGTCACCTCCGGGGACTACCTCCAAGCCTTCCTCCTGGGCACCCGCGAGGCGCTTTCCGGCAGCGGCCGGGCCAACATCACGATCACCATCGATCAGGTGGACGCCCGCTCGGTCGGCATGCTGATCGCGCTCTTCGAACGAGCCGTCGGACTGTACGCCAACCTCCTCGGCATCAACGCCTACCACCAGCCGGGCGTCGAAGCGGGCAAGAAGGCGGCCACCGAGACCTTGAAAATCCGGGCGGCCGCCCTCGCCGCCCTCGCCAAGGCCGGAGGCAAACCGCTCACGGCAGCCCAAGTCTGTGAGGAAATTGCTCTTGAGGGGAGGGAAGAATTGGTGTTCAAGGTCCTTCTGCACGTTTCGTCGAACCCCGGTCCTGTCTCCCGCCAGGAAAACCCCGACCCCGGGCTCACCTTCTTCCGTCATTCTTAACCCCTTTATCACCCCATGAACAAGAAGCTCAACGCCTTCCTCCGCATCCTGACCGTGATCGCCGCCGTCGCCGCGGTCGTCTTCGCGTTCCTACTGAAAGGCAAGATGGACGCCGCCCTCACCAAGACCCTCTGGGCCGTCAACGACGCCGAAGTGAAGGCCGGCAAGGATTACGACGCTCGCATGACCTCCCTCGCCTCGTTGCCGGGCCTCTTGGACGCCAAGCGCAAGGCCATCGCCGACCTCGAGCTCGCCAAGAAGGACCTGACCGCCGACGTCGCCGACAAGAAGACGAAGATCGAAGGTCTCACCGCCGCGAACGCCACCCTCGAAGGCGAGCGCGCCGAACTGACCCGCAAACGCGACGAGCTCTCCGCCCAGCTCACCGATGCCAACAGCAAGAAGGACGGGGCCGTCGCCGAACTCACCGCCGTCAAGGAAGACCTGGTCCGCGCCACCGAGAAGGTGAACAACATGTACACCAAGGAGCAGCTGGCTGAAATCGAAGCCAAGGCCACCAAGGCCGAGGAGCTCTCCACCGCCCTGCGCAGCAAGTATGCGGCGCTGCATAATTGGGCCTCCCGCGCCTCCGAGTCCCCCGCCCCCGGCGGCTTCCAACGCGACCCCTTCGCCGAGCCCGTGAAAGAAGGGACCGCCGCTCCCGCATCTTCGTTGGCCGTCGCCGTCGAGGCCGCGACCGACACGATCCCGACCAACATCCTGGCCCTGGACGCCCGTTCCGGCATCGTCGCTTTTTCGGTGGGCGAAGCCAATGGCATCAAGGAAAGCGCCCTCTTCTCCGTCAAGGTCGACGGCAGGGAAGTCGGCAAGGTGAAGATCTCCTCGGTCAAGGGAGCCCTTTCCTTCGGCCAGCTCCAGCCCGGCAAGGAACTCGATCTCAGCGCCATCGCCAAGGCCGGTACCGTGTCGCTGACCCCCTCCACCAAGCTGGCCAGCAACTGAGATGTCCGCCCGCCTCTTCATCGTCTCCGCCCTGCTGACCGCCCTGGCCGGGCTCACCGGTTGCGAGACCGTCGAGAAGCCGTCGGATTCCATGCTCCCGCAGGCCCAGCCGGCCAGCTGGCAGGGCGGCCTTCCGGGCGTCTCGACGCCCGGTTCGGGCTATCGTCGCTGATGCCTCCGGCTGACGCAGGCGCCGCCGGCCGAACGCAAGGTTCCGCCGGGCGGCTCTGGGTCGTGGCCACGCCGCTGGGCAATCTCGGCGACATCACCGCGCGCGCCAAGGAGGCGATCGCGGAGTCCGATTGGGTGGCCTGCGAGGACACCCGCGTCACCGGCGGGCTCCTGCGCCACCTGGCCGTCTCGAAGCCGATGCTCGCCTACCACGAGCATAACGAGAAGGACGCCGCGGTCGTCATCGCCGACAAGGTCGCCGCCGGGGCCAAGGTCGCCCTGATCACCGACGCGGGCACGCCCGGCATCAGCGACCCGGGCTTCCGCGTGACGCGCGAGTGCCGCCGCCGCGGCCTCACGGTCACCCCCCTGCCCGGTCCGTGCGCCATCGTCGCCCTGCTCTCCGCCTCGGGCCTGCCGACCAACGCTTTCCGCTTCGTCGGCTTCCTCGCGCCCAAGTCCGCCGCCCGCCGGCGCTTCCTCGAAGGCCTGGCGACGGCCGACGAGACCGTGGTGCTGCATGAATCCTGCCACCGCATCGGGGACTTCCTGGAGGAGATGCTCGAGATCCTCGGCCCGGCGCGCGTCGTTTGCGTCGGCCGCGAAATCACCAAGCTGCACGAGACGATCCGCACGGCGCCCCTGGCCGAACTGGTCCCCGGCCTGAAAGCCGGTTCGCTGAAAGGCGAGTTCACCGTGGCGATCGCCCCGGCCGACTTCGTCCTCTGACGCTCATCGCGGGTTGACCCGGAGGGCCGGTCGCCCGCATCCTTGCCGACAATGGCGGGTTTCGACGACAGCCTGGTCCGCGAATATTTCGAGATGAACGGCTTCTTCGTGCGCCAGTCGCGCAAATACGCCGTCCAGTCCCGCCGGAAGCGCGCCGACGAAGAGGGCGACCTCCTGGTGATCAACCCTTCCCCGCGGCGCGGCGGCGAGACGCCCTTCCAGCTGTTCGGCTCGGACCTGCCCGGACTGAGCGCCGCCGTCGTCGCGGTGAAGGCCTGGCACACGACCAAGGCCATCACGCCGACGATGATCAGGAAAGGCGACCTGCTGGAGTTCGTGCGCAAAGAGGCCGTCGAAGCCGCGAAGGAGGCCTTCGCCGACCTCACGCCGCCCGAAGGCCAGCCCTTGGCGAAGATCCTCGTCCTGCCGGGCATCCCGGCCACGGAGCCGCAACGCTCGGAAAGCATCACGCTGCTGCGCGAGAGCGGCGTCGACCACGTGCTGACTTTCCGGACGATCCTCGAGAATCTCGTCCAAGCGGTCGAATCGAACCAGAGTTATGCGAAATCCGACACCTTGCAGTTGCTCCGCCTGCTCCGGGTCTACGATATGGTGAAGGCCGCCCAGCTCGAACTGTTCGGTTCCGCCAACCCACCGAAGTGATCCACCCTACCGCCCAGGTCCATCCGTCCGCCCGGCTCGCCCCCGACGTCGAGGTCGGCGCCTTCGCGGTCGTCGAAGCGGACGCCTCGCTCGGCCCCGGCTGCCGGGTGGCGGCCCACGCCGTCGTCAAGGCCCGCGCCGAACTCGGCGCCGGCGTGCGCGTCGACCACTTCGCCGTCGTCGGCGGCGATCCGCAGGACCTCGCTTTCGACCCTGCCACGGAGTCGGGCGCGCGCGTCGGCGACCGCACGGTCATCCGCGAGCACGTCACCGTCCACCGGGCCACCCGGGCCGGCGACCATACGGTCGTCGGCCCGGATTGCCTGCTCATGGCCGGCAGCCACGTCGCCCACGACTGCGTCGTCGGCGCGCACGTCATCCTCGCCAACGGCTGCATGCTCGGCGGACACGTCGCCATAGGGGACAAGGCCTTCGTGAGCGGCGGGGTCGCCGTGCATCAATTCTGCCGCATCGGCGGGGGCGCGCTTGTCTCGGGCAACGCGGTCATCACGGAGGACGTCCCGCCGAACGCGCTCGCCCACGGCCGCAACGTCGTCGCCGGACTCAACCTCGTCGGCCTGCGCCGCCGCGCCGTGTCCGCGGCGGCGGTCGCCGAGATCAAACGCGCCTATCATGCCGTCTACGCCGCGCAAGGGGACTGCGCCGCGCTCGCCCGCCAGGCCCTCGCCGAGGGGCGCTACCAGACGCCGGAGGCACGCGAGTTCCTGGGCTTCTTCCTCGGCGGCAAACGCGGCCGCTTCGTCTCGCCGGCATGAACCCTTTGCCCGTCGCCGTGACTTGCGGAGATCCGGCCGGAGTGGGCCCGGAGCTCGTCGCGAGCTGGCTGGAGGCTCATCCGGACCAGGCCACCGGGGTCGTGCCCATCGGACCGGCGGACTGGATCGCGCGGTTCGGACGAGGGATCGCCGTCGGACCGAAGGATTTCCTGAGCCGTCCCGGCAAGCCCGACGAAGCCGGTCAGCTCATCGCGATCGAAGCGATGGAACTCGCCGCGCGGGGCGCGACGGACGGACGCTTCGCGGCCGTCGTGACCGGCCCGGTGAACAAACAGGGCCTCGCCGGCGTGGGCTACGCCTTTCCCGGGCAGACCGAGTTCTTCGCCGCGCGCTGGGGCGGCGAACCTGTGATGGCCTTCGCCGGAGGCAGGCTGACCGTCGGCCTCGTCACCTGGCACATCCCGCTCGCCGAAGTCCCCCGCGCCGTCGCCGCCGCGGACATCCGCCGCACGGTGCGCGCGCTGGTCTCGCTCCGGACGAAGCTCGGCGACCACGCGCCGCGCATCGCCGTCTGCGGCCTTAATCCGCACGCCGGCGAAGGCGGCCTGCTCGGCGCGGAAGACGCCGCCGTGATCCGTCCGGCCGTCGAGGCCCTGCGCGCCGAGGGCCATGACGTGAGCGGACCGCTCCCGGGCGACACGGTCTTCCATCGCCACCTCCAAGGCGAATTCGACGCCGTCGCCGCCATCTACCACGACCAAGGCCTCGCGCCGCTGAAGGCGGTCGACTTCTCGACCTCGGCCAACCTTAGCCTCGGCCTGAGGTACGTCCGCACGAGCCCCGACCACGGCACCGCCTACGCGATCGCCGGCCAAGGCAAGGCGGACCGCGGCAGCTTCGACGCGGCGATGCGTCTCGCCCGCTCGCTCTCGGCCTGATGCGCGCGATACTGCTCTGGCTCGCGACCTGTCTCGCGCTCGGCGCCGAAGAGCGACGGCTCGCGAGCTACAACCCCGGCGCCACGCGGACGCTGGTCGACCTCGGCGCCGCCGCCGACATCGTCATGGCCACGCGTTGGTGTCCGTTGCCGAAGGAACACCCCGCCGCACGCGACGCCGACGTCTTCCTCCCCGACCTCGAACGCCTGCTGAACACCCGGCCCGGGCTCGTCATCCTGCCCCGCATGACGAATCCGCTCTGGGCGGAGAAGTGCGCCAAAGCCGGGCTGCGCACGCTCGTGCTGAGTCCCGAATCGGCCGATTCCGTCCGCACGGACATCCTCGCGCTCGGCGCAGCGACCGGACGGAGCGAAACCGCTCGGCGGCTGGCGGACCAACTCGGCGCGCGGCCGGATGGGCCGACGCGTTCGCTGCTCGTGGTCTGGGAAGGCGTCATGGCCGGGCCGGAAAGCTACCTGGCAGGACCGATGGCGGCGGCCGGATGGCACTCCGCCCTTCCGGCGGGGGCGTGGCCGAAGTTCGACTGGGAGAGACTGTCGGCAGCCAAGCCCGACGCGGTTCTCTGGATCAGCAACGCGCCCGCGGACGGCGTCATCGTCGAGAGTCAGGAAAAAAACCGGGAGATGAGCCGGCGCCCCCTCGTCCGCGACTTGCCGTGCATTCGGAACGGGCGTGTTTTCCAGGTGGAAAACCGAAGCAACTACCTTCCCGGCAGCGGGTTATGCAACGCCATCGCCGAGCTAACCCGGCTACGTAAGGTTCTCGGCATGTAGGGTGAAACCGGTCCGGCCGTTTGGTCAGGTCGGTTGACAACCCTAGCAAACAAGCGATGATGTATCTCCACACCATGAACTCCAAGTTCCTCAAGCTCCTCACCCTCGCCGTCGGCATCCTCGCCCTCTCGGCCGCTTTCGTCAGCGCCGAAGAAAAGAAGAAGTGCGACGACTGCCCGTGCGAGAAGGAAAAGCCCAAGGCCGTCGTCTCCGAAGAAGAAAAGAAGGACGGCAAGTGCCCTTGCGAAAAAGAGAAGCCCAAGGCCGCCGACGAAGAGAAGAAGGACGGCAAGTGCCCCTGCGAGAAGGAAAAGCCCAAGGCCTGATTTCCGCTCCCAACGCGAACCAAGGACGAACCCGCCGGTTCGTCCTTTTTTTTTGGCTAAAACGCCAGCTTCAATTCGGCGCGGACGAAAGCGGGGAAATCATCGTGCACCGCGAACCCTCGGCCCTCGGCCGCCGCGAGTTCCTCGGGCTTGGCCGCGCCGCTGCGCATCGCGCAGGAGCGGATCCCGGCGTTCGCGCCGGCTTCCCAGTCCGTCACCCGGTCACCGGTCATCCAGCATCGGGTCGGATCGAGTCCGTGCTCCGCTATTTTCTCCAGGATGAAACGAGGGCTCGGCTTGCGGTAAAGCGACGGTTCGTCCGGGCGTTCCGGCGCGGCCTTGATCTCGAGGATCCCCGGCGCCGGCAGAGCGAGCAGCTCGAGCATGCGGCGATTGCAGGCATGGTATTGCTCCCAGCTGAAGATGCCCCGATTGATGCCGCTCTGGTTCGTCAGGACGAAAAGCCGGTACCCGGCGGCCAGGCAGGCCACCAAGGCCGGCCGGACCCCGGGAATCAGCTCGATCTGGTCCTCCCGGCAGGTATGATGATGGTCTCGGATCAGATTACCGTCGCGATCGAGGAAAAGAGCGGGATGGCCGGACATCCCCCCACCCAATCGATTCGGGCCGCAATCGCAAGGAATGGAAAGGGGGCTTGACCGAGGGGGCGGGAGGGGTAGAACCGACCCTCATCCAAGCGTCGAACCATGGCCAATCCGAAACGTAAACAGTCCAAACGCCGCAGCCGACTCCGTCGTGGCGCCAACCAGTTCCGCGCTCCGAAACTCGTCAAGGACGCCGAATCCGGCGCCCTTCGTCGCTCCCACCGCGTCGACCCGACCACGGGCAAGTATCGCGGTCGTCAGGTGCTGGACACCGGAGCTTAAGCTCTTACCGGGCTTCAGCCCGTCCTCATGAGCGAAGCCACCCCGAAACCAGGCCATCGTATCGCCCTTGACTGCATGGGCGGCGACCTAGGCCCATCGGAAGCCGTGGCCGCCGCCGCCCTGGCCTTCAAGGAAGGCATCATCGGGCCGGAAGACTCCTTGGTGCTCGTCGGCCACGAGGACAACCTGCGCTTGCTGGCCATCGAACATCGCGTCCTGCGCAACCCGCGGGTGACCTATCGTCACGCGCCCACCATCGTGGGATCGGATGACGCCCCGATGGCGGTGCTTAAATCGAAGCGCGACTCCTCGATGGTCATCGCCCTCGAAATGCTCAAGGCGGGCGAGGTCGCGGCGGTCGTCTCCACGGGCAACACCAAGGCCCTCGTGGCCGCCGGCACGATCAGGGTACGTCCGATGGAAGGAGCCGAGCGGCCCGCGCTGGCGGCGATCATGCCGCGCCGGGAGGGCCATTTCATCATGCTGGACGTGGGCGCCAACCCCGAAGCGACGCCCGCGCAGCTCCTGCACAACGCGGTGCTCGGCTCGATCTACGCGCAGAGCGCGCTAGGCATCGCGCGACCCCGCGTCGGCCTGCTGACCGTGGGCACCGAGGAAGGCAAGGGGGGGCCGCGGATCAACCGGACCCACGCCCTGCTCAAGGCCATGGGCGACCGCATCAACTATGTCGGGCCGGTGGAGGGCTTCGACGTCTTCGGCGACGCCTGTGACGTCGTCGTCACCGACGGCTTCACCGGCAACGTCATCCTGAAGACCCTCGAAGGCCTGGTCTACATGGTCCGCGACATGGTCGGCAGCAAGGTGAAGAGCAACCCCGTCTACCTTGCCGGCGGCATCGCCATGTTCCCGCTCCTGCGCGACCTCAAAGGCAAGCTGAAGCCGGAACGTTACGGCGGCGCCCCCTTGCTGGGACTCAACGGGCTCGTCATGAAGGCCCACGGCTCGAGCAACCGACAGGGCATCGCCAGCGCCATCCGGCTCGGGTTGGAAGCCCTCGGACACGGCGCCGGGCACCGGATGATGGCGGCCCTGGCCGAGGCCAACGCCGTCGTCGCGGCCACCCCGGAGGACGCCTGAGGTTTTAGTGTTCCCTTCCCCGCCCAAGGGGTCTTTTCTCACGCATCGATGAGCAGCGCTGAGCTTTCCGTCTTTATCCGGGCCATCGGGGTCCACGCCCCCGCGCGGACGCTCACCAACGCCGAACTGTCCGGGATGGTCGACACCTCCGACGAGTGGATCAAGACGCGCTCCGGCATCGCCGAGAGACGCATCGCGGCCGCCGGCGAAGCCCCTTCCGACATGGGCGCGAAGGCCTCGGCGCAGGCCTTGAGCCGGGCCGGACTCACCCCGGCCGACGTCGACCTGCTCATCGTGGCCACGATGACGCCCGACGTCCCTTTCCCTTCCACCGCGTGCCTCCTGCAGGCCAAGCTAGGCCTCCGGCGGGACATCCCCTGCTTCGACGTCTCGGCCGCCTGCTCCGGCTTCGTCTACGCCCTCCAAGTGGCCAAGGACATGATGCGCTCCGGCGCCTACCGCCGGGCCTTGGTCATCGGCGCGGAGAAGCTCTCGAGCGTCGTCGATTGGTCGGACCGCACCACCTGCGTGCTTTTCGGGGACGGAGCCGGCGCCGCGCTGCTTGAGACGAGCCCCGAGCCCGGCGTCGGCCTGCTGGCCAACCTCCTCGGCGCCGACGGCAACAACGCGGAGCTGCTGCATTGCGCCGGCGGCGGTTCCGCCTCGCCGCACACGGGGGATTCCCTGCGGGAGGGCAGGCAGTTCCTCCGCATGAACGGAAAGGAAGTCTTCCGGCACGCCGTGCGCGTCATGGCCGAGTCTTGCGAACGCGTCCTCGCGCAGGCGGGCCTGACCTCCGAGCAGGTGGCGTGGTTCATCCCGCACCAGGCCAACATCCGCATCCTCGAGGCCGTGGCCGGACAGCTGAACGTCGGCATGGACCGCTTCCCTTCGAATCTCGCCCGTTACGGCAATACTTCCGCCGCCTCGATCCCGCTGGCGCTTGAAGAGGCCTGGCAAGACGGCAAGATCAAGCATGGCGACCTCATCATGATCGTCGCCTTCGGCGCCGGCCTGACCTGGGGCGCGACCCTTCTCCGCTGGCATGAACCTCCCCGCTAAACTCCTTGTCGCCGTCGCGCTCCTGCTCGGCCCCCTCGCCCCGGCCGAGTTCGTCCGTGCCAACGGCGCCTGGGGCGTCCGCGCCGGCTCCGCGCCGACGACCTCCGCGGACCGCCTTCCCGTCGTCCTGCTCGCCATGGACCATGCCACCCGCCTCGCCCTCGACGACGACGTCGGCGGCGCGATCGACGCCTGGGAGACCATCGCCGAAGCCAACGCCGGCGAAGAAGCCGAGGCCGTCGCGATCCTCGAACGCGCCCGGCTGCACGCAGGCCGCGGCGAGTTCGAGAAAGCCACCGGGCTGATCGATGACCTCTACGCGCGTCATTCGGGGTTCGCCGGCTTCGGCGAAGCCGTGGCGTTGCAGTTCGGGATCGCCAACCGGCTCGCGGCCGGAGAACGCCGCAAGCTGGGCGGATGGTTCCCTTGGTTCAGCGACCGCGACAGCGCGGTCGCGGCATGGGAAAAGACCATCCGGCTCGCTCCCAACGGCCCCTTGGCCGACGAATGCCTGATCCGGATCGCCCGACTGGGCGTCGAGCGCGACCTCGCCGCCAAGACCAACGACGCCTTGGAACGCATCATCAGCGACTACCCGGCCTCCAAGCACGCCCCGGAGGCCTTGGCGCTCCTCGCCACGCTCCGGGCCCAGGAATCGCTCGGGCCGGCCTGGGATCAGGCCACGACGATCGAAGCCGCCGACCACTGGCGCACGCTCGCCGACCAGTTCCCGGACGACCCTCGCGCGAAGCAAGCCGTCGAGCAGATCGCCGTCCTGCGCGACCGCGCCGCCCGCGCGCGCCTGAACCTGGCGCGCTTCTACTTCCTCAGCCGCAACAACCCCGAGGCCGCCAAGCTGATGGCCAACGCCTGCCGGAACATCGCCCCCGACTCAGCGGCCGCGAAGGAGGCCGAACAACTGCTGGCCGACATCGCCAAGGACCCGAACCCTCCGAAGAGCCTGGCCGACCGCCTTCTTGGAACTTACCCGCGGCCGCGCATGGGCACCGACGTCAGGCCGCAAGCCGTGGGCGAAGACCTCGACGGCCTCGGCTTCAAGAAGGAAGCCCCCAAGGCCGGCGTCGGCCCCGACAACCGATGAACGCCCGGCTCCTCCTGCTCGCGCTGACGATCGGACTGGGCGGCTGCTCGGCCTATCAGATGGGCGGACCCAAGCCCGCGTTCGTCACGCTCGCGATCACCCCGGTGCGCAACCGCACCGCCCGCACCGGCACGCATGCCGTGCTCCACTCGAAGCTGGTCGACGCCTTCGCCGGCGATCCGCGGGTCCGCCTGGGCGGCGGCGGCGCCGTCCTCGCGGCGGAGGTCACGGGCTACGACCGCGTCGGCTTCACGACGAAGCCCAACGACGCCTTCGCCTTCGACAGTTTCCGCGTGACCTTCGAAGTGCGCGCCACCCTGACCGGCGGGCCTGACGGCCGCGTGCTCTTCAAGGACCGCGTCTTCCGCTCCACCGCGACGCTGCAGAACGCCGGGGACCCGGCCGCCGAAGAACTGAGCGTCGCCCCGACGCTCTTCGCCGACATCGCCGCGCAGATCCGGCAGGCCGCGACCACCGCCTGGTGACATGAACGCCGCCGTCGTCGCCCCTTCGCTGCTCGCCGCCGACCACGGGGCCTTCGCCCAAGGCGTGCGGGACGTCGAGGCGGCCGGCCTGACCTGGCTGCACGTCGACATCATGGACGGGCATTTCGTGCCCAACATCAGTTTCGGCCCGCAGGTCGTCGCCGACCTTCGTCCGCTGACGAAGCTGCACTTCGACGTGCACCTGATGCTGAGCCACCCCGACCGTTACGTCGCGGCCTTCGCCAAGGCGGGCGCCGAACGCCTGACCGTCCACGTCGAGGCCGACCACGACGTGGCCGGGACCATCGCGGCGATCAAGGCCGCCGGCCTCGCCGCCGGCATCGCGATGAACCCCGACGCCGACCCGCGCCGGGTGCTGCCCTATCTCGACGACGTCGACCTCGTGCTCTGCATGACGGTCTTCCCGGGGTTCGGCGGACAGTCTTTCATGCCCTCGGTCCTCGAGAGCATCCGCTTCATCGCCGCCGAACGCGCGAGGCGCGGGGCGCGCTTCCGCCTCGAGGTCGACGGCGGCATCAACGTCGAGACGGGCCGTCTCTGCCGCGAAGCCGGCGCCGACACCCTCGTGGCCGGCACGGCCTTCTTCAAATCGGCCGACCGCCGGGCCTTCGCGCGCGCGCTGACGGCCTAGGCGGCCGCGGGCGGCGGATCGAGGCGCAGCTCCTTCTCCTTCTGGAGGCGGAGCTGGCCGCAGGCGGCGTCGATGTCATGCCCCTTCTCCCGACGCAAGGTGGCCGTCACGCCGAGGGCGCGGAGCTCCTTCACGAAGCGGTCCTGGCGCGTCAGGGAAGGGCGGACCCACGGCAGGCCTTCGACCTTGTTGTAGGGGATGAGATTGACATGCGCGTGCAGCTCGCGGGCGATCGCCGCGAGGCGCCTGGCCTGGTCGAGCGAGTCGTTGATGTCCTCGATGAGGATGAACTCCAGCGTGAGCATGCGGCCGTGCTTGCGGGCGAACGCCTTGGCCGCCGGGATCAGCTCCTCCAGCGGGAATTTCCGGTTCACCGGCATGATCTGCTGACGGACCTCGTTGGTCGCGCCGTGCAGGCTGATCGCGAGGCGGAAGCCCAGCGGCTCCTCGGCCAGCTTGAGGATCTTGGGGACGACGCCCGAGGTGGAGATGGTCACCCTGCGGGCGCCGAACCCGAAACCCCAGGCGGCGTTGACGATGCGCAGCGCCGCGAGGAGGTTGTCGTAGTTGGCGAGCGGCTCGCCCAGGCCCATCACCACGATATTGTCGAAGGAGGCCAGCCCTTCGGCCGCGCGGCCCGGGTCGGCCTTGTCCTCGATGCGGCAGACCTGGACCAGCTGGGAGACGATCTCGCCGACCGAGAGGTCTCGCTTCCAGCCTTCGAGTCCCGAGGCGCAGAACTTGCACCCGTAGGCGCAGCCGACCTGGGTCGAGATGCAGATGGTGCGGCGGGACTTCTCCTGTCCGACCCCCTCCATCGGAGCCCGGATGATGACGGTCTCGATCAGGGAACCGTCCCGCAACCGTTGGAGGATCTTCTGGGTGACGTCCGAGGAGGCCTTGCGTTGGACCAAGGAGGTCGCTTCGAAGTCGTATTGCTCGCCCAGCCAGGCGCGAAGTCCGGCAGGCAGATCGGTCATGACCTCGGCGGATTCCGCTCGGCGAGGATACAGCCAGGCGAACACCTGCCCCGCCCGGTAGCGTGGATGTCCGGCCGCGACGAGACGCTCGCCGAGGGTATCGGGGGTTTCGCCGTGGATTGAGGGTTTTTCGGGCTTAAAGGCCATGGGGGAGGCAGGTCCGGCGGAGCGCGGAGGCCGGGACTCCTGAGCCGGCCGCCTTCCTGCTTGCAAGTGAGAATCGTTATCCCCAAAACCCACTTTTGCAATGAGCAACAAGGCCCTGACCCCACAAGGTGGTAAAACGAACTCCCTCCAAGCCGCCCTTGACTTGGTGGCGACGGGCCAGCCCGCCTTCTGCCTGCATCAAGCCTGGGGCATCGGCGTGATCCGTTCCTACGACGAAGCCGCCAAACGCCTGCTCATCGACTTCCCGGAACAGAACAAGAAGAGCCACGCCATGGACGTCGCCTTCTTCCTGGGCAAGATCGAGTTCATCAACCCCAACGGCGTGGTCGCCAAGGCCTACGCCGAGGCCACCAAAGCCGAGATCGCCAACCTCGTCGCCAACGACCCCGCCGGCCTCGTCAAGGCCCTCCTCGCCGAGTATCCCACCGGCGAATGCACCTCCTACGCCCTCGAGGCCAACCTCGATCGCATCTATTTCGCCTCCCTGGCCGCCGGCAAGGAACGCGGAGCCGCCTTCAAGGCCTGGTGGACCAAGGCCCGCGCCGCCCTCCGCAAGGACCGCGCCATCCTGGTGCCTGAACGCAAAGGCGGTCTCTACGCCCTCCTCGAAGCCCCGCAGGACCTCGGCGAAGATCTCTTCGCCCAGTACGAGACCGCGCCGAACTTCGAACGGAAACTGCTGCTGCTCGAGGAGCTCGCCTCCAGTTCCGCCGCCGAGACCCGCTCCGCCGCCACGCCGGCCAATCTCGAGAAGGTCTCCGCCGACCTCCTGAAGGAGATCCGCAAGCTCGAGACCGCGCGACGCCGCGACAACCTGCCCGCGATCCTCGGCGCCATCTGGAACCGCGACAAATTCTTCCGCTCCGCCGTGGAGAACGTCGAGACCGTCAGTCCGACCGCCTCGGAGATCATCGCCCTCTGCACCGAGGCCGACCTGGCCTTCGTCGCCCTCAACATTCCGCACACCACCGAGAAGATCCGCAGCCTGCTGGACCTGGTGCGCGCCCACCACGGCGACAACTGGGCCGACCGGGCCTTCGACCTGCTCCGCAACCGCGACATCGGAGGCACCAAGAGCGGCTCCGCCAAGCTCGTCTCCGAGTGCATCGCCTACCTCTGCGACCAGGAGCTCGCCGAGGCCGTCGCGACGCGCTTCGCCCAATGGCTCGACACCCGCGAGCTCCGCGCCCCGGTCATCATCTGGGTCATCAAGAACCGCGACTCCAAGAAGTACGCGGACATCGTCGGGCGCCTGATCACTCCGTCGCTCCTCGGCGCGATCCTCGGCTCGATCGACACCGAATCGCTTGAATCCAACTCCACCGCCCGCATCCCGCTGGCCAACGAGCTCATCAAGGACAAGGAGCTCATCGCGCACATCCTCGCCCCCGCCGGCGGCCGGAAGGCCGACAGCGAGACCATCTTCGACCTCACCCGCACGATGATGAGCAGCCAGGGCTTCGATGAGATGACCAAGAAGGCCCTGCTCTCGCGCCTCGCCAAGATCGAGCCGCACGTCCAGCGCCTCGCCAAGTCCAAGCACTCCGGCTCCGAAGCCGAGGAGAAGGAACTGCTTGTCTCGAAGTCCTCCAAGGAGGAGAAGGAGCGCGAACTCGAGGATATCGTCAAGGTCCGCCTCCCCGCCGTCAAGGAAGCCATCCAGGTCGCCAAGGAGCATGGCGACCTTCGTGAGAATTCCGAATACAAGATGGCCCGGCAGGACCACGACACCCTCTCCGCCCGCCGCGCCGAGCTGGACGGGCTCCTCAAGAAGGCCCGCGTGACCGACTTCAGCGAGGCCAAGAGCGACGCCATCAGCGTCGGCTCCAGCATCGTGCTCCGCCGCGCCTCCGACGACGCCGAGGTCTCCTACGACATCCTTGGCGCCTGGGACGGCAAGCCCGAGCAGAACGTGCTCTCCTACATCTCCCCGCTGGCCAAGCAGTTCCTCAACCACAAGGCCGGCGAGACGTTCACGACGAACATCAACGGCAAGGCCGAATCCTGGACGGTGGTGCGCATCGGCCGCTGGGCCGACAAGCGCTGAGCCGGGCGCGGCGGTTCACCTTGGGAAGCCCCGGCGACGGGGCTTCCTCTTTTGACATCCCGGCCGACGTCCCCACCATCGCCCCCATGCCCGACCCTTGGGAATCCCTGCGCCTTCTGGCGGACCCGACGCGCTCCCGCATCCTGCTCCTGCTGCAGCGCGGCGAGCTCTCGGTCGGCGAACTTCAGGAAATCGTCGGCCTCCCCCAGTCGCGGATCTCCACCCACCTGTCGCTGCTGCGCAAGGCGGGCCTCGTCCACGACCGCCGGGACGGCAAGAAATCCTTCTACTCCATCCCGAGGGAACTCCCCGGGGCCGACGGCATCGTCGACGCGGCCCTCGCCGCCTGCGCGCGCGAACCGAAGACGGCCGCCGACCAGCGCGCCCTGCAACGCATCGTCGAGAAACGCCGGCAGAAAGCCGAACAGCACTTCAACCTGGTGGCCGACCGGCTGGGGCGCAATTATTGCCCGGGCAGGTCCTGGGAGGCCATCGGCCAGATGCTCTTCCTCCTGACGCCCCGCGTGCGCATCGCTGACCTCGGCGCCGGCGACGGCACGCTTTCCCGCCTGCTGGCCCGCCAGGCCGAAAGCGTGCACTGCGTCGACAGCTCGCCGCGCATGGTCCAAGTCGGCCGGGCGTTGGCCAAAAAAGAGCATCTGCGGAACCTGACCTACGTGCTCGGCAACATCGAGAAAGTCCCGCTGGCCGACCGGAGCATCGACCTGGCCCTGCTGAGCCAGGCGCTGCACCACGCCGAAAACCCTCGTCAGGCCTTGGCCGAGGCTTTCCGCATCCTGCGACCGGGCGGACGGCTGCTCATCCTCGACCTACGCGCCCATCGATTCGAGAAGGCGCGGGAGCTTTACGCCGACCGCTGGCTGGGCTTCAAGGAAAACGACCTGCACGACTGGATCGAGGAGGCCGGTTTCGCCCATTCCGAAGTCAGGGTGGTGGCCAAGGAGTCCAAGGAGCCCTGCTTTGAGACGCTCCTCGCCACCGGCCTCAAGCCTTCGGCCTGAGTTATTCACAGCCCGGCGCAGACCCCCGGGGATCGCCCTCCCAGGGGGCTTATTGCTTGGCAATCCTCCGGCGGTTGGGCTATTGCAAGACACCCCCGACGCGGAGCGACCGCCCCCCTCACCCGATGCTTATCCAAGAGTCCCGCACCTACCAACTGGCCAAGGCAGCCCTGCTTGCCGTGCTCCTCGCCGTGACCCCCGTCACCGGCGTCCTCAAGGCGCAGAACAAGCCCCTGCCCACCGCGGAAAAGCAGGAAGACCCTTTGTCCGTCCTTTATAAGTCCGCCGACAAGGCCTTTGACGACAAGAAGTACAAGGAAGCCTTGGCCATGTTCGAAGAGCTCGAAGGCATGGCCACCGACGTCGAACTCAAGCTCCGCGCCGTCCTGACTTTCCGCAAGGCGGCCTGCCTGTTCTTCATGAAGGACTGGCCGCGCGCCCAGACCGAGCTGAGCGCCTTCCTCGACAAATACCCCAAGGGCACCGAAGACTTCTTCGACAATGACAACCGGCGCGGGACCGCCGAACTGCTCCTGATCGAGGCCTTCTCCAAGCAGGGCAAGTGGGACCTCGCCCTCGCCCGCCTCGAGAAGATCCGCACCAACACGCTCGCGCGCCCCGAGGAACGCGTGAACGCCTTCACCCTTTCCGCCCAGATCATCGTCGACCGCGCGAAAAGCTCCCCGGACGACGTGAAGAAGGCCGCTTATGCCCAGGCCGTCGGCCTGCTCAAGCAGGCCACCGCCGACGGCATCGGCACCCCGGAACGCCGGGAGGCCGCCTATCGGCTCGTCGACCTCTACACCAAGCTCGGTCTCAACAAGGAAGCCACCCAGCTCAAGAGCGAGATCGACGCCAAGAGCAGCGGCTCACCCGTCGAGGTCGTGCGCTCCAACTTCCAGCGACTCGAGATCGGCGACGCCCGGTTCGCCGCCGCGGAATCCGCCGCGGACGAGGCCTTCCGCGCCGACTTCTACCGTCAGGCGCTGAACAACTACCAAGGCACGCTGCGCCGCGTGAACCTCACGCGCTCCTTCGGCCGCGCCATCGAAACCAAGCAGAACGAGCTCGAGGCCATGGCCAAGTCGGCCCCGAAGCCCAATCCCGAGCAGGCCGAAGCCATCCGCCGCGCCCAGGCCGAGCTCGACCAGTTCAAGAAGATCGAGGCCGAATTCAAGGCCAACAAGGACTACGACGCCTTCATCTCCTACCGCATCGGCCTCTGCCTCCTGGAGCTCAAGCGCCCCTGGGAGGCCTACGTCGCCTTCCTCGACATCTTCGAGAACAGCCCGGGCTTCAGCCGCATCTCCGGCGCTTACTACTACCACATCATCGCCCTGCGCCGCATCGGCCGCAACAGCGAGGCGCAGGCCAAATGCAAGGAATTCATCCAGAAGTTCCCCAAGGACGAGATGGTCTCCCAGATCGCGCTGATCCTCGGCGAGATCTCCCAGGAACGCGAGGAGTTCCCGGAAGCCATCGCGCATTACAAGTGGGTCCAGGCCAACGTCGCCGAGCTGACGCCCGAGATCGCCGAAGAAATCGACTTCCGCATCGCCGCCTGCCTTTTCTCCCAGGTCGACTGGGCGCCCGCCCAGAAGGCCTTCGAGTCGTTCCTCAAGAAGTACGAACGCTCGCCCGTCCGCCAGCAGGTCCTGTACATGACCGCGCTGTGCTCGTTCTTCCAAGGCAAGTACAAGGAGACCAAGGCCGATTTCGACAAATACGAGGCCGAATATCCCAAGGGGCAATTCATCCCCGACGTGCGCTACCGTCAGGCCATCGTCAGGTTCGGCGTCCAGCCGCCCGACATCGCCGGGACGATCAAGCTCTGCGAAGACTGGCTCAAGGACTTCGGCAAGGACACCAACGACGACGTCGTCGCGCAGGTCCCCGAAGTCCACACCCTCGTCGGCGACGCCAACATGCGCCTCGCCGAGGAGCTCGACAAGAAGATCAAAGCCGCGGACCTCGACGTGCGCGTCAACCTGAAGTCGCCCGACAAGGCCAAGTTCGTCGAGATCCGCTCCAAGCTCGAGCAGGAGAAGGAAGCCGTGACGGGCAAGGCCATCGACGCCTATGAGGCCGCCGCCAAGAGCGCCCGCAAGAACCCGCAGGCGCTGGAGTTCGTCCTCGGCGAACTGCGCAAGCTGCTCCCCGGCCGCGGCGAGCACAAGCGCATGCGCGACCTCTTCAAGGAGATCTTCGACTGGGACCATAACGACCCGAAGGCCATGACCTACCTCTACGAGGTGATCCGCTCCACCGAACGCATGGGCGACATGCCCGAGTTCGCCCAGCAGGCCGAGAAGGTCCGCAAGGATTTCAGCGCCAAGCTCGCCGACGCCCGCAAGGCCGTCGACCAGCTCGAGCGCAAGCCGGGCGTGACGAAGCCCGAGATCGACGCGGGCAAGGAAGCCGTCAAGAAGCTCTCCGCCGACCTCGAGGCCGAACTCGCCAAGGTCGAGGTCAAGCGCCAGGCCTCCATCGCCGAACAGAAGAAGCGCGCCCTCAAGATCCTCTCCGACGCCGTCGCCGAGTCCATCAACGACCGCAAGCAGGAAGGCACCGAGAAGCTCATCGTGTTCCTCGCCGAGAAGCTCGCCCGCAAGATCAAGCGCGTGAAGGCCGGCGCGACCCCCGAACCCGGCGCCTACACGAGCGCCGACGCCGAGAAGGAACTCACCAAGCTCCTCCGGCTCGAGGAGAACCGCTCTTCCCTGGTCGCCCAGGCCCGCGGCTTCTTCGCCCTCGGCCAGCTGGCCGTCTTCACCCGCGAACCCGAGAAGACCACGGCCAACTTCGCCAAGATCGCCGCCAACTTCAAGGCGGAGGAGCTGAACCCGACGATCCTCGCCCTCGTCGGCGAATCCCTCCTCGCCAAGGGCGACACCAAGAAGGCCGGCGAGTTCTTCGCCTACATCCTCGAACACGCCCGCTCCTCCGAATACGCCGACTACGGCTTCGCCGGCCTGGCGGAAATCCGCCTGGCCGAGAAGAAGTACAAGGAGGCCCTCGCCCTCTGCGACGAGGCCATCGAGAACAACATCCTGATGTCCAAGGAGCTCGACCTGCGCTTCGTCCGGGCCCGCGCCCTCGCCGAGACGGCCGACTACGCGAAGGCCAAGAAGGAGTTCGAAGAGATCGCCGGCACCAAGGAGTGGCGCGGCGAGAAGACCGCCGCCTCCCTCTACTGGCTCGGCCTCATCGCCGAACGCCAGGCCGCCGACGAGAAAGGCTACAACGAGGCCGTCGCCTACTACCGCCGCTGCTACATGACCTGGAAGAAATACGAGGTCTGGGCCGCCCGTTCCTACTTCTCCGCCGCCAAGCTCTTCGGCTCCAAGCTCAACCAGAAGGACGCCGCCAAGCAGCTCCTGAAGGAGATGCTCGAGAAAGACCGCATCAAGGACACCCGCGAAGCGGAAGAAGCCAAAGCCTACCTCCTCGGACTCTGAACACCATGCGTCGCACCCTCCTCCCCGCCTTCGCCCTCCTGGCCGCGGCCGCCGCGTCGGCCCAGACGTTCGTCTTCAAGAGCGAACGCTGGGAAGTGAACGATCCCTTCAAGCTGGACAATTCCATCCCGCCCAAGCCCGTCGTCGACCCGAAGAAAGGCGTCATCAACGTCATCAAGGGCACCGTGGACCGCACGACCAACCAGGGCGGCTTCGAGGTGACCGACACGCGCAAGTTCTCCGAGGTGACCGAGATCATCTGGCCGATGCCCGCGCGCCTCCAGGAGGCCCAGAACAACGTCACCCGCGGCGAACCCGCCAGGGCCCTCGACAACGCCGAAGCCGTGCTGAAGTTCTTCGCCCCCTTCAAGACCATCAAAGGCTCCTGGTGGACCAAGGCGGCCCTCGTGAAGCTCGACGCCCTCGACCGTCTCGAGAACGACGCCGCCACCGCCGCTTTCCTCGATTCCTTCGAAAGGGAAGAAGCCGCGAAGGAACCCGAAGTCGCCACGCAGATCCAGCTCGCCCGCCTGATGCAGCGCGCCCGCAAGGGGGAACACGACGCCGTCATCCGCGAAGCCGGCGACCTGCTCGGCAAGGTCGACAGCCCCGAACTCCAGGCCCGCCTCCACATCGTCAAGGGCAACTCCCTGCTGGCCAACCGCAAGTACGAGGCCGCGATGACCACCTACCTCCGCGTGCCGGTCTTCTTCGGCTCGGAGACCGAGCTCATCCCCAAGGCCCTCCTCGGCGCCGCCCGCGCGTTCCGCGGCATGGACAGCCCCGCCATGCGCGACCAGAAGCTCGAAGCCGTCTCCCATCGCTACCTTTACGACATCATCGTCTCGTTCCCGGTCTCCAAGGAAGCCGAGGAGGCCAAGAAGATGCTGCCGCCCGAAGAACGCGCCAAGGCCGAGGCCGACCAGAAGAAGATCGCCGCCGGCGGACCCCTGCCGGAAGGCGTCATGCTGGCCAAGCCCAAGCTCGCCGCCGAAGAGAAGGTCGAAGCCAACCGCTGAGTCCTTGCCCTTTTCCAAAACCTCACCTATCAACCCACACCACCCCATCATCATGAAGATGAACCTCCGTTCCGCCCTCCTCGGCACCGCCCTCCTGGGCTTGCTGACCCTCACCGCCTCGGCCCAGGAAGCCGCGGCCGCCGGGGTCCACCACAAGACCCTCGCCGACCTCTTCATCGAAGGCGGCTGGGTCATGTACCCGATCACCCTCTGCTCCGTGGCCATGATGTGGTTCATGGTCGACGGCTTCATCAAGACCAGCGCCGGCAAGATGTACCCCGCCGAGCACGTCACCCAGCTCCGCGAGCTCTTCAAGAAAGGCGACTACGTCGGCGCCTATAACTTCGCCAAGGCCGCCGGCTCCCCGGTCGCCGACGTCGTCCGCGCGGGCGTCGCCTTCACCCCGGATGGCAAGACCATGACCGAAGAAGCCATCCTCGCCGAGATCGTCCGCGTCCAAGGCGAGCTGAAGGGCCGTTCCTCCTACCTCTCGGTGATCGGCGTCTGCACCCCGATGATCGGCCTGACCGGCACCGTGACGGGCATGATGAGCGCGTTCGAGACCCTCGGCACCTCCGGCGTGGGCGACCCCTCCAAGCTCTCCGGCGCGATCGGTGAAGTGCTCGTGGCGACCGCCTCCGGCCTCTTCATCGCCATCCCGGCGTTCATCGCCTACTACCTCCTCGCCAACCGCATCAACAAGGGCATCCACGACATCACGGAGATCGTGACGGGCCTCTTCCGCGCCTTCCCCTACGAGGATGTCGCGGGCCGTAAGGTCGGCGACGAGGAGATCTACGCCGCGAAGCCCGACTGGAACGCGTCCTCCGGCGTCCGGTCGTAAGCCTCCCCCACCCCTAACCACACCCCAAGACCATGGCAGGCGGAGGCGGAGGCGGAGAAGGCGAACCGGAGTTCCAGGTCGCGCCGATGATCGACGTGCTCCTGGTGCTGCTGATCTTCTTCATGTCGATCACCTCGTCCCAGGTGCTCAAGGTCGACAAGAACATCTCGCTCCCGGTCGCCTCGCACGGCGTGAAGCGGGACGACAAGGCCGCCGCCGGGCTGATCAACATCTCCTGGGACAAGACCACGGGGCAGGCCAAGTACAAGCTCGACGACCGCGAACTCGACCCCAACGACAAGGACGGCATCGCGAAGGAGCTGGCCGACCGCAAGGGAAGCAACGAGAAGTACCGCCTGCTCGTCCGCGCCGACAAGGAGTGCCACGCCAAGTACGTCTCGAAGGCCCTCGAATGGGGCGCCGAGGCGGGCATCGACAACATCGCCTTCTCGGGCCTGAACCACGAAGAATAAGCCATGAAGCAACGCGAACAAATGCCCGACGCCGCGCCGGGCTTCCAGATCGCCCCGATGATCGACGTGGTCTTCGTGATCATGCTCTTCTTCATGGTCATGGCCGGAGCGGTCAAGGTGGAGCATGAGCTCAAGACCACCCTCCCCGGCAACGCCGAGACCGCCAAGGAGACCGAACTGCCCGACGAAGTCACCATCGGCGTGAGCGAGACCGGCGAGATCACCCTCAACGAAGACCCGGTCGGCGCCCCCGGCGACAAGCTCCTCGAGAACCTCTACAACCAGATGAAACAGCTGGGCCAGGCGGCCGAACAGTCCAAGACGAAGCTGCTCATCACCGTTCAGGCCGAGGAAAACGCCCGCTACGAGCGCGTGATCAACGTCCTCGACATCCTGGCCAAGGCCAACATCACGAACGTCACGTTCGCGGTGTCCGACACGGAATAAGCCGGGCGGACAGCCGCCGAAGACAGCCGCCTTCCGGCGGCTTTTTCATGTCCTGGCTCAGCGGCCGAAGCCGGCTTCGGATTCGAGGACCTTGCGGACGGCCTCGAAGTCGTTGCCGATCCTGAGCGGCGCCGGCGCCGGCAGGTCGCCGGGGAAGCACGAGGCATGGGGGTCGCCGAAGGCCTGCTGCAGGACGTCGGGGAACTTGGCAGGGTGCGCGGTGCCGAAGACGATGACGTCGTCGAGCTTGGCGCCATCCCGGGCCAGAAGATCCTCCGCGGCCTTCCAGCCGACGGCGGAGTGCGGGCAGAGGACGTAGCCGCCGGCGGCGCGGACGCGACGCATGGCGTCCAAGGTGGCATGGTCGTCCACGGTGACGGCCTCCACCGCGGGACCGCCCTCGCGCCAGGCCAGCAGGCGGGCGAGATTGTTCGGGTCGCCGATGTCCATGGCGTTGGAGGCCGTGGGGACGGCGCGCCGCGGACGATACTCGCCGGTGGCGAAGAGGTCAGGCAGCGGCGAGTTGGTGTTGGTCGCGGCGACGAGGGCGTCGACGTCGAGGCCCATGCGGCGGGCGAGCTGGACGGCGCCGACATTGCCGAGGTTACCGGAGGGCACCACGATGCCCATGCGACGGCCAGAGGCCAGCAGGCGCTTGGCATGGAAGGCGAAGGGCACCTGCGCGATCAGCCGCACGGGGTTGATGGAATTGGCCGTCAGCAAAGGCCGGCGTCGGCGCAGGGATTCGTCGGCGAGCGCGCGCTTCACCATCGCCTGGCAGTCGTCGAACGTGCCGTCGACGGAAAGGGCGACCACGCCGGGCCGGGGCCGCGCGATCTGGGATTCCTGCACGCCGCTGACGCCGATGCGGGGATAAAGCACGACGGCGCGGACGCCGGGGACGCCCGCGCAGGCTTCGGTGACGGCGGCCCCGGTGTCGCCGGAAGTCGCCGCAAGCACGGTCAGCTGCGGGAATTCGTCGCCGAGCACGCGCGCGGTGACGCGGACGAGCGTCCGGACGGCGAAATCCTTGAACGCCGCCGAGGGCCCGTGGAAAAGCTCGAGCACGCCGATGCGGCCGGCGGCAGTCCCACGGAAACCCTCGGGGCGCACGAGCGGGACGGGGAAGTCATAAGCCTCCTGGCAGAGGCGACGCAGCTCGGCGGCGCCGAGGACATCCGCGAAGTAAGGAGCGATGACGGCCTCGGCGAGGTCGGCGTAGGAGGCGTCGCGATGGCGCTCCACGAAGTCGGGCGCGACCTGCGGGATACGCGTCGGGACCCAGAGTCCGCCCTTGGCCGGCATGGCCGAAAGGAGGACGTCGCGGAGGGAGCCGCGGCAGGTCGGGTCGACGGTGGAGACGAATTCCAGCTCAGGCTTCGGAGAGGACATGGACACCCTTGGGATTGATGCGCGAGACGTAAGGCGTGGCTTTGACCGGCACGGCAGCGAACACTTCGGAGACCGCGGCGGCGACCTTGCGGGCGGTCTCTTCGCCCTCGCACAGGGCGAAGACGCTCGGTCCGGCCCCGGAGATCGAGAAGCCCAGCGCGCCGGCGCCCATGGCGGCGGCCTTGGCCCGGTAGAACCCGGGGATGAGGCGGTGGCGGTGGGGCTCGGCGATGAGGTCGTGGAGCGAGCGGCCGATGAGCGCGTAGTCGCCCTTGAAGAAACCGCACAACAGGCCGCCGAGGTTGCCGCTCTGCTGGGTGGAGGTCTCGAGCTGGATCTGCCGCGGCATGATCTCGCGGGCGACCTTGGTCAGCACCACGATGTCGGGGTGCACCACCGCGGCCCAGAGACGCTCCGGGATCGGCACGTCCATGACGTCGAGTTCGGCGTTGGAACGGATGAGGGTGATGCCGCCGAGCAGGCACGGGCCGACGTTGTCGGCATGCCAGGCGCCGTCGGCCGCGGCTTCGCCCGCGACCACGAAGGGCAGGAGCTGCCGGCGCGACAGGGGCTCGCCGAGCAGGCGGTTGACGACGAAGGCGCCCCCGACGGCGCTCGCGGCGCTCGAGCCGAGGCCGCTGCCGAAGGGCATCTTCTTGTGGATCTCCATCTCGATGCCGAGGTCGCTCTTGCCCAGGTGGCGGAGCAGCGCATGGGCGGAGACGCCGGCGGTGTTCTTCTTGGAGTCGAGGGGCAGGCGGCCGTCGTCGCCGGTGATCTTGGTGATGCGCAGGCCCGGAGTCGGCGAGAAGCGGGCCACGATCTCATCGCCGGGGGCGTCGATGCAGAAGCCAAGCACGTCGAAACCGCAGGCCACGTTGGCCACGGTGGCAGGCGAAAAGATACGGACTTCTTTGAGCGGCTGAGCGGACATAGGACCCCTTTTGACGGGGGTGGGCAGACCTTTCGGGTTGCCTCCCCTTCGGTCAACGGTGAACATGACGGATACCAGTCCTTTGATGTCCAACCGCATCCACCAGAACGGTTTTGTGACCGTGGCGGCCGCCTCGCCGGCCCTCCGTCTGGGGGACCCTGCGGCCAACGCCGCCCTGATCATCCAGGCGCTGGAAAAAGCCGCCCAAGAGGGGGTGGAAATCGTCGTCCTGCCCGAACTTTGCCTGACCGGCTACAGCTGCGGCGACCTCTTCGGCCAGCGGACCCTTCTCAATGGCGCCCTGAAGGCCCTTGGGCAGGTTTGCGAGGCCACGGCCAGGCTTGGCCTCACCGCCCTCGTCGGCGCCCCCCTGGAGGTCAACGGAAGGCTCTTCAACGTGGCCGTGGCGCTCTCCCGCGGCAAGGTCCTCGGCGTCGTCCCGAAGACCCACCTCCCCAACACCGGGGAGTTCTACGAGCAGCGCTGGTTCGCCTCCGCCCGGGTCGCCCCGGTCGCCGAAGTCGAACTCCTCGGCCAGAAGGTCCCCTTCGGCACCGACCTCCTCTTCCAGGCGACCGACATGCCGGACTGCGTGCTCGGCATCGAAATCTGCGAAGACCTCTGGTCCGTCGAACCCCCCAGCGGCCCGCTGGCCCTCGCCGGCGCCACCCTGCTCTGCAACCTCTCGGCCAGCGACGAACTCCTCACCAAGGCCGCCTACCGCCGCGACCTGGTGAAGGCCCAGTCCGCCCGCTGCCTCGCCGCCTACGTCGTCGCGGCCGCCGGCGCCGGCGAATCGAGCACCGACATCGTCTACAGCGGCCACGGCCTCATCGCCGAGAACGGCGTCGTCCTCGGCGAGTCCGAACGCTTCCGCTTCGACCTGGCCCTCATCGTCTCGCAGATCGACCTCGACCGCCTCGCGGCCGAACGTCGCCGCAACAGCACCTTCTTCGGCGCCCCCGTCGCGGTCCGCCCGCGCCACGTCGGCTTCACCCTCGGCGTCCCGACCGGCCAGACCCCGAAGCTCCGTCGCCGCTTCAGCCAGCATCCTTTCGTCCCGTCCGACCCGCACCGCCGCGACGAGAACTGCCAGGAGATCTTCGCGATCCAGTCCACCGGCCTCGCCCGCCGCATCCGTCACACGGGCCTCAAGCACGTCGTCATCGGCGTCTCGGGCGGCCTCGACTCCACGCTCGCCCTGCTCGTCACGCTCGAGGCGTTCAACCGTCTCGGCCTCGACCGCAAGGGGATCGTCGGCCTCACCTTGCCGGGCCCGGGCACGTCCGCCCGCACGCGCGTCAACGCGATGCGCCTGATGGAGACGCTCGGCATCACCGCCCGCGAGATCCCGATCGACGAAGCCGTCGAACGCCACCTGCGCGACATCCAGCACCCGGCCGGCAAGCACGACGTCACCTTCGAGAACGCCCAGGCCCGCGAACGCACGCAGATCCTGATGGACGTCGCCAACCAGAGCCACGGCTTCGTCGTCGGCACGGGCGACCTGTCCGAAGCCGCGCTCGGCTGGTGCACGTTCAACGCCGACCACATGTCGATGTATCACGTGAACATCGGCGTGCCGAAGACCTTGGTGAAGCACCTCGTCGCCTGGGCCGCCCACGCCCGCCACGTCGGGACCGAGCGCGCCATCCTCGAGGACATCGTGGCCACCCCGGTCAGCCCCGAGCTGCTGCCGCCCGGCGCGGACGGCGAGATCTCCCAGCAGACGGAGATGCTGGTCGGACCCTACGAGCTGCACGACTTCTTCCTGTATCACGTCATCCGCAACGGGTTCCGCCCCTCGAAGGTGCTCTGGATCGCCGAGCACGCGTTCGCCGGGAAATATGACCAGGCGGAGATCCGCCACTGGCTCCGCTCGTTCCTGAACCGCTTCTTCAGCCAGCAGTTCAAACGTTCCGTGATGCCCGACGGCCCCAAGGTGGGCTCGCTGGCCCTGTCCCCTCGCGGCGACTGGCGCATGCCTTCCGACGCCGAGGCGACGGCGTGGCTTGCCGAACTGGGCTAAGCCTGCTTGATGGGAGGCGTGAGCCTTCCCGCCCAGACGCATCCCGCCGCCACCCAGGCCCTCCTGGCGAAGCTGGGCCCGGAAGTCGTCCGGGCCGACGAGGCCTCCTGCTTCGCGGCGTCGTTCGACAACCTGCGGCTTTCCTTCATGCCCGAGGCGGTCATCCGCCCGGCGAAGGAAGACGACATCGGCGCCACGCTGAAGCTCGCCAACGAACACCGCGTGCCCGTCACGGTACGCGGCCGCGGCACCGGCACGACCGGCGCCTGCGCCCCGATCAAGGGCGGCTGGGTCATCCACCTCGACCACTGGGACCAGATCGAGATCGATCCGGTCTCGGCGATGGCGACCGTGCAGCCGGGCGCGATCACCGCGCACATCAACGACCGCGCGGCGCCGCACGGGCTCTTCTTCCCGCCCGACCCTTCGTCGGTCAAGCACTGCAGCATCGGCGGCAACATCGCCACCCACGCCGGCGGCCTGCGCGCCGCCAAATACGGCGTGGTCCGCGACCATGTCTACGCCCTCGAGGGCTTCCTGCCCACCGGCGAGAAAGTCCGCTGGGGCGCCCCGCTCCGCAAGTTCGTCAGCGGCCTCAACCTGCGCGACCTGTGGATCGGCTCCGAAGGCACGCTCGGCGTGATCACGCAGGCGACGCTGAAGCTCTCCGCCCTGCCCGCCGCCCGGCGGACCTTCCTGCTGGCCTTCCGCACGGACGAAGCCGCGCTCGAAGCGGCCATCGAGCTGATCTCCTTGCGCGTGAATCCTTCGGTGCTCGAGTTCCTCGACATCCAGACGGTCGCCGCGACCGAGAAACACCGCGGGAAGCGCGTGTTCACCGACGCGGAACTAGGCGGCTCCGCCGAGACGCACGCCGCCCTGCTGGTCGAGATCGACGGGCACCCCGCCGCCCTCGCGGACGACGCCGTCAAGGTCGTCGCCTGGGCCAAGCGTCACGCGGTCGCCTTCCGCGCTCCCGAAGACTCCGCGGCGGCCGAAGCCCTCTGGGAACTCCGCCGTACCTGCTCGCAGGCGATGTTCGCCCTCGGCGACGCCAAGCTCAACGAGGACGTGGTGGTGCCGATCCGCAGCTACGTCGCCCTGCTCCGCTTCACCCGCGAGATCCGCGACCGCTTCGGCCTGGCGACCCCGACGTTCGGCCACGCGGCCGACGGCAACTGCCACGTGCACCTCATGTACGACCGGTTCAATCCGGAGCACTGCCGCAAGGCCGAACAGGCCATCCGCGAGGTGATGGAGAAAGTCGTGGAGCTCGGCGGCGCGATCACGGGCGAACACGGCATCGGCCTCGCGAAGTCGCCGTTCCTCTCCCTGCAGCATACGCCGGCCGAGATCGCCGCGATGCGCGCGATCAAGCAGGCCCTGGACCCGAACGGCATCCTCGCCCCGGGCCAGATCTTCGAGCCCTTCAACGTCTGGGAGCATCGTCCGATCAAGGTCACGCTGCCTTGGGACAAACACTGAACCATGCCCCGCACCGTCGCCGTCTTCGACTGGGACGGAGTCGTCATCGACTCCTCCGTCGCCCATGAACGTTCCTGGGAGGCCCTCGCCAAGGAGGAGAACCTCCCGCTGCCGGCCGACCACTTCCGGCGCGGCTTCGGCAAGCGCAACGAGCTGATCATCCCGGACATCCTCCGCTGGACGCGCGACCCCGCCGAGGTGAAACGACTGTCCCACCGCAAAGAAGCCCTCTACCGCGACATCGCCCGCACCGGCCATGTCCGCCTGCTGCCCGGCGTCCGCGAACTCTGCGGCGCCCTCCAGGACCTCGGCATCCCGTGCGTCATCGGCACCTCGACGCACAAGGAGAACCTCGCGCTGTCGTTCGAGCTCTTCGGCATCGGCGCCTTCTTCGCCGGCGCGGTCGCCAGCGAGGACGTGACGAAGGGCAAGCCCGACCCGGAGGTCTTCCTGAAGGCCTGCGCCCTCGGCGGCGGCGATCCGGCCACGTCCTTCGTCTTCGAGGATTCCTTCTCCGGCCTGCAAGCCGGCCTCTCCGGTGGCTTCATCACGATCGCCCTCGCGACGACCAACACCCGCGAGCAGCTGGAGCCGGCCGGCGCCCATCGCATCGTGAAGGACCTCTCCGAAGTCGACCCGCAGTGGCTCGCCCGCGGGCGCCTGGGCTGAGATGGAATTCCGCCTCAAATCCGACTACCGCCCGATGGGCGACCAGCCGACCGCGATCGCCGCGCTCGACGCATCCCTCCGCGCCGGCAACGGCCGCCAGACGCTCCTCGGCGTGACGGGCTCGGGCAAGACGTTCACGATGGCGAACCTGATCGCCCAGCAGCAGCGCCCGGCGCTCATCATCTCGCACAACAAGACGCTGGTCGCCCAGCTCTACTCGGAGTT
>SYID01000003.1 GCA_005798925.1 Verrucomicrobiota bacterium | reverse complement strand
GGCGCGGCGTGCAGGTCGGCGAAGCCGGACTTCGCGGCGAGCATGGCGAAGGCCGCGCTGCCGAGGCCGTAGGCGCTCTTCGTGAGGAAGCTCCGTCGGTTGATCGACAGGGCGTGGGCGACGGGGTCGTAAGGGCGCATGGGCTTAGTAGCGGGTGATCGCTTCGTGGGAGTTGAGGAGGACGCGGCAGGCCTGCGTCCAGGCGGCGAGTTCGGCCGGATCGACGCCGGCGGGGGCCGGGGCCTGGCCGACCTTCAGGAGCTTGTCCGCGTCGTCGGGATGGGCCGCGTAGTAGGCCTTCTGATCGGCGACGAGTTTCTCAAGCGACGGGCGCTCGGCGGCTTTGATCTCGCGGCCGACCGCGAGGCGGAAGGCGTGGGCGAGGCGATCTGCGTCGGCCGGAGTCGCGAGGAGGCGGGCGGCGAAGGCGCGGGCCGCTTCGACGAAGACCGGGTCGTTGAGCAGCGTCAGCGCCTGCTGCGGCGTGTTGCTGTAGTTTCGCAGCGCGGTGCATTCATCGCGGGCTGGAGCGTCGAAGTTCACCAGCATCGGGTGCAGGAACATGCGCTGCCAGTGCATGTACAGTCCTCGGCGCCACTGGTCCGGACCGGCGCTGGCGACGTAGGTGCGGTTCGGGAACTGGATCGGCTCGTAGTAGCCGGCTGGCTGGTAAGGCTTGGAGCTGGGACCGCCGATGTCGGCGGCGTGCAGGAGGCCCGCGACGGCGAGCGCATTGTCGCGGATGAACTCGGCGTCGAGCCGGCGGGGATTCTGGGAGGCGAGGAGACGGTTGGACGGATCGAGTTCCTTGAGGTCGGGCCGCTGGCTGCTGCTCTGGCGGTAAGTCTGGCTGGTGACCATCAGGCGGACCATGCGTTTCACGTCCCAGCCCTTGTCGCGGAACTCGAGGGCGAGCCATTCGAGCAGCTCGGGATGGGAGGGGAGCTCGCCCTGCGAACCGAGGTCATCGAGCACCGCGCTGAGGCCGGTGCCGTAGAAGGCCTGCCAGAGGCGGTTCATGAAGGTCCGGGCCGTGATGGGATTCTCCTTTGAGGTGATCCAGTCGGCGAGATCCAGGCGAGTGAGGCGCTTCTGTTCGGTGCTCGTGCGCAAGCCAGGCAGGAAAGAAGGGGTCGTGGGCAGCACGACCGGCCCGGATTGGTCGAGGAAGTTGCCGCGCGGGAGCACGCGCACCTCCAGCGGCTTGGTGGCCTGCGTCACCATCGTCCAGGCGTAGCCTTGGTTCTGACGTCGGAGTTCGTTGTTCAGGGCGCGGGCCTTGACCAACGCTTCGCGGTTGATCCCGGAGGTCGCCAGGTAGCACGGCATGGCGGCGGCGGTCGGCCGGGCGGAGGCCACCGCGGCGAGATTGGCCGAGTCCGTGACCTGCAACGGGTCGTGGTGGCTGAGCGGAGAGAGGGAGACCTTGAAGGTCAGCACAGGCGCGCCGTCCAGGTGCAGGACGAATTTCTCGTCGGGCTTAAGCGTGACCGGGGCGTCGAGGACCCAGACCGCATGGACGTCGGCGTCAGGCATCTTGAGCGACCAGCCGCCGTTGATATCGGTCAGCTCTGTGCCGCTATTGTAACGGGCTTCGCGATGTGAGGCGTCGGCGAGCATGAGGCCCACGGTCCTTTCCTTGCCTTTGGCGTCAGCGACCGCGAAACGCACGCCGAGGTTGGCCGTGGAATCCACGGGCAGGGAACCCTTCGGAAGATCGATGCGCACCGCGGCGACCGAGACCCCCGGTGCTTCGAGGCGGAGGGCGAAGTCATCCCCTTTGCCGAGGGCCTTCGGGATCTTCACCAGGCTGTCCGCGACGAAAGACGTGGGTTCCGGCACAGCCGACGTGACCGCCGCCTTGGCCTTCATCTTCGCCTTCGCGGCGTCGGTGTTCTTGGGCGCGGCCTTGGCGCCCTTGCCGGCGGCCGGTGACGCGACCTTCAGCAGCGAGGTGCCGGGCGGGCTGATCAGGCCGGAGGGATGCCGGGCCAGGAAGGCGGCGACGCTTTGCTGCCAGGCTTGGTAGCCGGCGAGGGCCTTCGGGTCGGCGGAGAGAGCCTTGGCGGTCTCGGCGTAATGGGCCTCCAGCGCGGAGCGTAGCCTGGCGTCCTGCCTCGCGAGGTAGGCGTTCTTAACCCGGGCCTCGGGGTAGAACGGGTGGTCATTGCCGACGCCTTTGAGTTCCGGTTCCGGGGTATAGTTGTAGTTGGCGTAGACGCCCCACTGCTTCACGTCGGCGAAGAAGGCCTGCAGGGAGTAGAAGTCGGCGGACTTGATCGGATCGAACTTGTGGTCATGGCACTCCGCGCAGCCGAAGGTGCTGCCCAGCCAGGCGTTGGAGACCGAGCGGACGCGCTCGGCGCCGTATTTGGCGAGGTATTCCTTGGGCTGGGCGCCGCCTTCGCGGGTCATCATGTTCAGGCGATTGTAGCCGCTCGCGGTCAGCTGCTCTTCGGTCGGATTCGGCAGGAGGTCGCCGGCGAGCTGCTCGCGCGTGAACACGTCGAACGGCTTGTTGGCGTTGAACGCGTTGATGACGTAGTCGCGGTAGGGGAAGATGCGCTGGTTCTGGTCGCCATGGTAGCCGACCGTGTCAGCGAAGCGGGCGATATCCAGCCACCAGACCGCCATACGTTCGCCGAAGTGCGGCGAGGCGAGCAGGCGGTCGGCCTGCTTCTCATAGGCGTCGGGAGAGGCATCCGCCAGGAAGGCCGCGGTCTCGGCGGGCGTCGGCGGCAGGCCCGTGAGGTCCAGGGAGAGGCGACGGAGCAGGCGCTCCTTGCTGGCCTCGGGCGACAGCGTCGTCTTCTTCTCGGCGAGCTTGGCGGCGACGAACGCGTCGATCGGATTCTTGCCGCCGGCGGGCAGCGGCGGCACGGCGGGCGCTTCGAGGGGTTTGTAGGCCCAGTGAGGTTCGTAGACGGCGCCTTCGGCGACCCAACGACGGAAGAGTTCCTTCTGGGCCGGCGTCAGCGTCTTGTGCGCTTCTTTCTCCGGCATGATGTCTTCGGGGTCGTTCGAGAAGATGCGTTTGATGATCTCGCTCTCCTCCGGCTTGCCCGGGACGATGGCGATCTCGCCGCTCTTGCCCGGCTTCAGCGCCTCTTCTCGGATATCCAGGCGCAGGCCGCCCTTGCGCGACTTCGGGTCGAAGCCGTGGCAGTGGAAGCAGGTGTCCGACATGATCGGACGGATGTCGCGGTTGAAGCGGACGGTGTCGGCCACCGGATCAACTCCGTGGAGGCTGACGACGGCGAGGCAGGCGGCGGACGGCAAAAGGCGCATAAGGGATGTCGTTATGACAAACCCACAGGCCGGGGGTTTCAATGGATTAATGGGGAAGACCCCTATTCAGCGGGCCTGCCAGTTCACCGCATCGATCAGGACGTACCCCTTGGCGCCGGCGTTGCTGACCGTGACCTTGGCCGGACCGGCCGGGAAGCGGTATGTACCGAGCGGGAGCAGGCCGTCCTTCGCGCCCTTGCCGGTCAGGTCGGCGCGGAGTTCGGCGATCCCGTCGGCATGCTCGATCCGGACCAACGCGTCGCGGCTGCGGTTGGTGTTCGGGACGACCGCCAGGCTGACGGCGTAAGCGCCGGCGGCGGGCAGCTTGCCGACGAAGGCGCCCGAGGCGGCGCCGACGGCGCCCTTGTCGTCGTGCCGATAACCCGAGCCGACGAACCCGCCGTTGGCGGAGCTCTGTTTCCAGTCGCCCGTGAGCACCGCCTCGTCGTCGTCGACCGTGACTCCCGGAAGAGAGGAGGCCGGCTTGGCGGAGCCGTGGCCCTTGGGCTTTTCCTTGGACGACTCATGCTCGAGCACCTGACCATCGGCGAGCAGCCTTGCCCGGAGGGCGGCGTAAGGGACGTCCTGCACGGCGAGGTCGCCGTCGATCGCCAACACCGCAGCCGTCGCGGCCGACTGACCCAGGATCATGAAGACGGGCTCCATGCGGATCGAGCCGTAGGCGATGTGCGTGGCGCTGCAGGCCACGGGCGCGAAGAGGTTGGCGATTTCGCCGCGCTTCGGGACGAGCGCGCCGTAGGCGATCGAGTAGGGCGAGATATGCACGCCGATGTCGCCCTCGTTCTGCACGTTGCCTTCCTTGGTCACGTAGCGGCGCACGTTATGGGAGTCGATCGTGTAGGAGCCCATGCCCACGGAATCCGGCGTCGGCTTCTTCTTCGTCAGTTCGTTCTCGGTCATCACGAACGCGCCGACCATGCGGCGGGCCTCGCGGACGTAGATCTGGTGGGGCCAGTGGCCGTTGTCCTTGAATTCATCCTTGGGCAGGCCCCAGCGGTTGGCCTCTTCACGGACGTCGGCGGGCACGCGCGGGTCGTTGGCCAGGAACCACAGCAGGCCTTGCTGGTAGTCGCGGTGTTCCTTGATGATCTCGCGGCGGCGCTCGTAGGAGGCTTCCGGGTAGTCGTAGTTCATCCCGATGTTGTCGAAGCTGAACGGCCCGTGGTTGTTGGTGTCGGTCTTGCGGTTCGGCAGCAGGTCGAACTTATGGAACGTCTGGCGCCACCCGGCCTCGAGGACGCGGACGAGCAGCTCGTATTGCGACGCGTCGTAGTTCGCCGGCTTCGGGAACGGGAGGCGGTTGTCCGCGTGGTCGGTCGCGCACCAGCGGAAGCAATAGGCCTGCACACGCTTGTCGCCTTCGCCGCGCACGCCGGGCGGATCGGCGGAGATGCGCGGCAGCAGGCCGGAAGTGGGGTCGCCGGGGACCTTGTAGGCGCTGATCGGCTTCTTCACCGCCCCGAAGTGGTGGCCGTGGTGGAGGATGCCGACCTGGTTGCCGTTCCATTCTTCGCCGTAGACGGAATTGGCTTCGCGGCCGACATGGTAGCTGACGCCCGCGGCGGCGAGCAGGTCGCCTTCGTAGGTGGCGTCGATGAACATCTTCCCGGCGAACTTCTTGCCGGAGAGCATCATGATCTCGGCGATACGTCCGTCGGCCAGACGCACGCCGTTGGCGCGGTCAAGCCATTCGTCGCGAAGGACGGTCAGGCCGAATTCCTTCACGTAATCTTCGAAGACCTTCTCGGCCACGCTCGGCTCGAAGATCCACATCGTGCGCTCGTCCTTATCCATGGCCACCGTGCCCTGGCCCTTGTTGCCGAAGGCCTCGGGACGCTGCCATTTCCAGGTCTCGCTCTTCTGGTATTCGACCCAGACGCGGTGGTAGAAGTTGCGGGCCAGGCCGCCGATGACTGCCTTGTTACCGGTATCGGTGTAGCCGAGGCCGCCGCTGCTGAGTCCGCCGAGGTGGACGTCGGGTCCGACGATGAGGACGGACTTCCCCATCTTCTTGGCCTGGACGGCGGCGATGACCCCCGCGGAAGTGCCGCCATAGACGACGACGTCGTAGGTCTCCGCGGCCGTCAGGCGCATGGAGAACAGGCAGAGGATGGCGAGGCGGAGGAGCATGGTCGAAAAGGGTTAGGGGTGGCTGCCTACCTCGATCAGCGGGCGGCGGACTGCTTGGCGATGAAGTTCAGGATCGCGAGGCGGGCCGGGTCGTCGTCGTGGCGGAGGTTATGTCCGACGGTGCCGTGATCGCGGTCGTCGACGCGCAGGGAGTAGTTCTCCGTATGTCCGGCCGCCTTGAGGGTCGTCACGAAGAACATGTTCTCTTCGGCGCGGCTGAGCATGTCGTTCTGCGCGTAAATCGTCAGGATCGGAGGGAGGGATTTGCGGATATGGAAGGCGGGCGCGGCCTCGTCGGACGTGATGCCATAGCGGGCTTGGCCACGTTCGTCGCGGACGGTGTAATGGTTGAAGACCTGGCCGCTGACCTGGGCGATGCCCGCGACGTGGGCCAGCGTCAGGCCGTGGGGCTTGAGCCGTTCGGGGTCCATGCCTACGAGCAGGGCGAGGTAGCCGCCGGCCGAGTGGCCGCCGATGAAGACCTTGCGCGGATCGCCGCCATGCTCGGCGATGTGCTTCACCGTCCAGGCAAAGGCCGCCGCCGCGTCGTCGACGTAGGCCGGGTATTTCACCTTCGGGCTCAGGCGGTAGTCGGGCGTCACGACCGCGACGCCGGCCCGGGCGAGACTGGCGCGGATCTCGGCGCAGTATTCCGAACTCAGGTCCTTGCCGCCGTTCTTCAGGCCCCCGCCGTAGAACCACACATAGGTGGGGAAGTCTTTCGCGCCAAGCGGGAGGGTCAGGTCGAGCTTGCACCTCTCCTGTTCGTAGGGCGTCAGCGAGACCACGTCGTCCTTATAAGGGACGTCCTTGACGACCTTGGTCTCGAGCGCACCGGCCGAGGTGACGGCCAGGCACAGCAGCAGGCGGACGAGGTGATTCATCAGGCTATGATCGATTGCACGATCTTCCCGTGGACGTCGGTCAGGCGGAAGTCGCGGCCCGAGCTGCGGAAGGTGAATTCCTCGTGGTTGAAGCCGAGGAGGCGGAGGATCGTGGCGTGCAGGTCGTGGACGTGGACGACATCCTTCGCGGCCTTGAAGCCGAACTCGTCGCTTTCGCCGTGGATGTGGCCGGGCTTCACGCCGCCGCCCGCCATCCACATGGTGAAACCGTGGCTGTTATGGTCGCGGCCGTTGATCTTGCCTTGATTGGAACCCGGAGTCGGGAGTTCGACGGTCGGGGTGCGGCCGAATTCGCCGCCCCAGATGACGAGGGTCTCCTCGAGCATGCCGAGGCGCTTGAGGTCGGCGAGCAGCGCGGCGATCGGCTGGTCGGCCTCCATCGCCAGCCGCTTGTGGTTCTTTTCCAGATCGTCGTGGCTGTCCCAGGGCTGGCCGGCGCCGTGCCAGAGCTGGATGAAGCGCACGCCTCGTTCGGCGAGACGGCGGGCGATCAGGAACTGCCGTCCGAGGGTCGTGTCGCCGTACATCTCGCGGGTCTTCTCGGATTCGCGGCCCACGTCGAAGGCGTCGGTCGCTTCGAGCTGCATGCGGTAGGCCATCTCGAAGGACTGCGCGCGCGCCTCGAGGGCGGCGTCCTGCGGGCGGACGGACTGATGGGCGGCGTTGAGCTTGGCCAGCAGGTCGAGCTGCTTGCGCTGGGCTGGGCGGGACAGGCCGAAGTTGCGGATGTTCTCGATGAGTTCCTCGACCGTGCGCTTGGACGTGTCGACGTAATTGCCTTGGTAGACGCCAGGGAGGAAGCCGCACTGCCAGTTCTGCGTCTCCTGGATCGGGAAGCCGCCAGGGCAGAGCGTCATGAAGCCGGGCAGGTTCTCGTTCTCGGTGCCGAGGCCGTAGGTGACCCAGGAGCCCATGGACGGGCGGACCTGGCGGGCCTCGCCGCAGTTCATCAGCAGCAGGGAGGGCTCGTGGTTCGGCACGTCGGCCTTCATCGAGCGGATCACGCAGAGGTCGTCGGCGTGCTCGGCCGTCTTGGCGAAGAGTTCGCTGACCTCGAGTCCGCTCTTGCCGTAGCGCTTCCAGGTGAACGGCGAGCGGAAGGCGGCGCCGGTGCGACGTTCGGTCGCGATGTAGTCGCCCGGCAGCGTCTTGCCGTGGTATTTGTCGAGGGCGACCTTGCGGTCGAAGGTGTCGACCTGCGAGGCGCCGCCGTTGGCGAAGATGTGGATCACGCGCTTGGCCTTGCAGGGCAGGGGGGGCTTGCGCGCGGCCAGCGGGCGCAGCGGGTCGACGCGGATGTCGGCGCCCCGGAGTTCCTGCTGGAGCAGCGAGGCCATGGCGACGCCGCCGAGGCCCATGCCGACGCGACGGAGGAATTCGCGACGGGAACCGAGGGAGAGTGGGTCGATATGGTGCATCAGTCGGCGAAGGCGAATTCGTTGCTTTGGAGGAGGACCTGGGCGAAAGTGGAAAGCGCTGACTGGCGGTCCGGCTTGCGGCCGAACTCGCCGGCGGCGGAGCTGATGACCTCGCCCGTCAGGGCGTCCTTGATGACGGGCGACCAGCCGAAGCCGTCGCTGTTGGACGTGCGGAAATTGTCGGCGATGAAGTCGAGTGATTCGCCCGCGGCCAATTCTACTTCGGCGAGCGCCACGGCGCCGGAGGCTCCGCCCGCGACGACGACCTCCTTGAGCAGCCCTCCCCGCGATGAGAACACCCGGGCGCGGACGCCGTCACTGGCCTTGCTGCCCACGGCCAGCTCTCCCTCGATCCGATACTTGCCGGGCGAACCAGCGGTCCAGCGACGAATGGCCGCGAGCTCGGGCTTGTCGCCGGGGTGACCGCCTTTGGCGGACAGGAAGACGAACGAGTATTTCTTGTCGGGCAGTTTGTCGGTGGGCGAGATGCGATCCTTGGTGCGGACCGTCATCTCGGTGAAGGCGACCTGCTTCGTCTTCGGATCGTAACCGCCGAAGCCATTGGTCCAGGCCGCCGGCGCTGGGGCCTGGGACGCCTCGCGCAGGTAGTCGAGGGCGAGCGCGGTCTCGTCGGATCGCGGCGTCCGGGCGAGGACGGCCTGATAGAGCGCGCGGACCTTGGCGGCATCGTCCGGCAGCGACGCGACCTTGGCGGCCAGCTCGTCGGCCACGGAGCGTCCGAACGGATGGTTGAGCATCCAGAGCGACTGCTGGGGCGTCGTGGTCTGGTTGCGCTTGGGGACGTGATAGTCAGGATTCGCGAAATCGAACGTCCGGAAGAAGGCCGGCAGGTTCTGGCGGTCGATGTGTCCGTAGATCGTCCGGCGGGGCGTCCCGAAGGCGCCGACCAGGTCGAAAGGCTGCCCACCGAGCTTGGCGTCCTCGAGCTTGCCGGCCACGCGCAGCATGCTGTCGCGCAGGGCTTCGAAGTCGAGGCGACGGCGATGGGCGCGCCAGTGCAGGGAGTTGTCGGGATCCTTGGCGACGGCGTCGTCGCGGAGGTCGGCGGTCTGCAGGAACGTGCGAGAGAGGACGATCGAGCGGATGAGCTTCTTCGTCGACCAACCGTCCTTCACGAAGGAGGACGCGAGGTGATCGAGGAGGGCGGGGTTCTTGCCAGGCGCGGTACGGACGCCGAAGTCGCTCGGGGTCTCGACAAGCGGCTGACCGATGAGGTGCATCCAGACGCGGTTGACCATCACGCGGGCGGTCAACGGATTGGTCGGGCTGGTGATGGCGTTGGCGAGGTCAAGTCGGCCGCTGCCTTGGGTGAATTCCTTGGGCGGGCCGTCGGAGAGGATGGACAGATATTGGCGCGGGACCTTCTTGCCGGGCCGCGAGGCGCTGCCGCGGAGGAAGACGACGCCTTGCACGGCCTTCGCCTTGTCTTGGATCGCCATCGCGTGCGGAGGGCTCTTCGGGCTCGTGGCCTTGAAGCCCGTGACGGCGATTTCCAGGCGATTGCGCGTGTTGCGGTCGGCGACGTTGTAGGTGCCGATGAGCGAAGCCGGCGTCATCGCCGTCGGGCCGCTGGGATGAAGGATGAGTTCGCGCCACGGCTTCCATTCGACGCTCGCGATATTCTCCGGTTTACGGGCTTCGGAGAGCAGGGCGGCGTAGGTCGCGGTGAGTTCGGCCAATTTGGTCGGCGCCTTGGACTGCAGCCGGGTGCGAAGGAGCGGGTCGGCCAACTGGGACGGCTGGGAGATCAGCTCGGCGAAGCGCTTCGGGAACTCGGCGTCGACGACGCCCTGCAGTCTCACCCAGGCGCCCCAGACAGGGTCGGCCGGCGTCAGTTTCGGTCTCAATGCGTTCTTCCAGCCGCCGAGCACGGCCGCATAAAGATTCGATGCCTTGGCTTTCTGATTCGCGTCCAACTTGGTATCCTTGAGGGACGCCATCGCGAGGCTCAGGTAAGCTGCGGTCTTCTCGGGCGAGAAGGAGAGGTCGTAGCGGCTCTGGATGAAGTCATCCAGTTTCTTCTGGCGTGAGGCCAGTTCGGCCTCGAATTCCTCCGTCTCCTGCGTGCGGGTGAAAGGCTTGAGGGGCGGGAGCTGCTTGGGTTCCTCGCTGGAGTTGAAGATGGCGTAGAGGGAGTAGTACTCCGTCGTCGGCAGGGGGTCGAACTTGTGGTCGTGGCAGCGGGCGCAGGCCATCGTCAGGCCTTGGGTGCCGCGCATGACGACGTCGATACGGTCGTCGATGATGTCGGGGGTGCTGTTGAGGAAACGGCGGCCGAGCGTGAGGAAGCCCAACGCGGCGAGGTCGCGGTTGTTCTCCGGGTCCTTGACGATCTGATCGGCCGCGATCTGCAGGCGGAGGAACTGGTCGTAGGGCAGGTCGTCGTTGAAGGCTTTCACCACCCAGTCGCGATAAGTGTAGGCGTAAGGATAGCGGCGTTCCTCCTGGAAGACGTAGCCTTTCGTGTCGGCGTAGCGGGCGACGTCGAGCCAGTGACGGCCCCAGCGTTCGCCGAAGGCCGGCAAGGCGAGCAGACGATCGACCAGCTTCTCGACGGATTGCGGGTCCTGGTCGGCGACGAAAGCGGCGATCTCGGCGGCGGTCGGCTGGTAGCCGACGAGCGCGAGGGTCAGGCGACGGATGACGACTTCACGGCTCGCCTGCGGATTGAAGTCGAGGCCGGCCTCCTTGAGCTTGGCCAGGACGAAGCGGTCGAGCGGCTGGCGAATCTTGGCGGCGTCGGCTTCCGCGACCGTCGGCGGAGCCGGCGGCACGACCGGCTGGAAGGCCCAGTGCTTGCGAGGGTCTTGGGCGTTGGATTTGGCTTCTTCCGGCCAAGGCAAGCCTTGGCGTACCCACTCGGTGAGCGCCGCGATCGCTTTCGGCGGAAGCTTCTCGTCTTCGCCGGGCATGGCGTAGATGTCCGGTCCCTTGGCGTGGTTGACCGAGAGGATCAGTCGGCTGATTTCGGGTTTGCCCGGGACGACGACCGGGCCGACTTCGCCGCCCTTGAGGATGAACTCGCGAGAATCGAGACGTAGACCGGACTTCTGTTTCTTCTCGCCATGGCATTTGTAGCAATGATCGGCCAGTACCGGGCGGATTTCCTTTTCGAAAAACTCCAGCTGAGCGTCCGAGGGCGCGAGGGACGGCTCCGCAGCCCCGACCGAAGCGGCTAGGAAAAAAGGGGCGAAGAATTGCCGGAAAGACATCGTCAATAAAAGTACGACAGGGCGGGGTGCCCTAAGTTCCTTAAACGTGTTGGCTGTCATCGGGATGTAAAGCCATGGGTGGGTATTTAAGCCCGATGCCGCCTTTTGGGCCAAGTTGGGGTTGAACCCGGCTGAAATCAGGGTGTCTATGGGCTACCCCTAGCCACCTCATGTCTCACGTATCCCGTCAGGCCGGCCTCTCGCTGCTGGCCCTCCTCGCCTTAATCGTTCCGGTCGTCGCCGCCGACCCCAAGCCGGTGGCCGAGTCGCCGATCCTGCTCGCCAAGGACAAGCATCGCTTGGTGGATTTCTCCGCCGAGCTGAACGGCTCAAAGGAGCTTTACCTGATGGTCGCCGACCTGGGACAGACCGCCTGCGATTGGTCGAACTGGATCGAGCCGGAGGTCGTCCTGATGGACGGTACCGTGCTCGACCTGACCAAGCTGAAATGGAAAGACGCCGAATCGCTCGGTCAGACCCGGATCGGAAAGAATTATGACGGCAAGCCCCTCAAGGTCGCCGGCAAGCAGTACGAACGTGGCATCGGCACGCACGCCAACTCCTTCATCGCCTACGAGCTGCCGGGTCCCGCGAAATCATTCCGCGCCAAGGTCGGCCTCGATGACGGAGGCGCCATCCGGGGCGGCAAGCCCAGCTCGGCCGACGTGAAGTTCGCCGTCTTCACGACCCGTCCGGCGAAATACAAGCCGGTCGACTTCGACAGCGGCCCCCTCGCCGTCCCGACGGAGCTCTTCACGGTGCCGGAAGGTTTCGAAGTCACCGTCTGGGCGACCTCGCCCCAGATCTTCAACCCGACCAACATCGATTTCGACGAGCGCGGCCGCATGTATGTCGCCGAAGGCGTCAACTACCGCAGCAAGGCCGGCCGTCGTCCCGAAGGCGACCGCATCGTCGTCCTCGAGGACACCACCGGCGCGGGCAAGGCCGACAAGGTCACGGTCTTCACGCAGGAGACCAACCTCGTATCGCCGCTCGGCGTCGCGCACATCGACGGCAAGATCGTCGTCTCGCAGCCGCCGGACCTGCTTGTCTACACGGACGTGAACGGCGACGGCGTCTTCGACCCTAAGGTCGACAAACGCGAGGTGCTGCTGACCGGCTTCAACGGCCGTAACCACGACCACTCCCTCCACAGCGCGACCTTCGGTCCGGACGGCAGGTGGAACTTCAACCAAGGCAACACCTGCGGCCAGTTCACCGACAAGTCGGGCAAGACCTTCCGCATCGGCAGCCCTTACAATCACGGCGAATGGACCAAGCAGGCCGTCGACGCCCAGAAGGTCGCCGGCGTGCGCAGCGACGACGGCAACGTCTGGGTCGGCGGTTTCTCCGTGCGCATGAACAGCGACGGCACGAACGCCCGCATCGTCGGCCATAACTACCGCAACAGCTACGAACAGTCCATCAACTCGTTCGGCGACATGTACCAGAGCGACAATGACGACCCGCCCGCCTGCCGTGTCTCCCTGATCATGGAAGGAGGCAACGCCGGTTTCGCCTCCGCCGACGGCCAGCGTTCCTGGGGCGCCGACAAGCGTCCGGGACAGGAAACCCCGGTCGCCGAATGGCGTCAGGACGACCCTGGCACCATGCCGGCCGGCGACGTCTACGGTGGCGGCTCGCCCACCGGCGTGGCCTTCTATGAGAACGGCGCCCTCGATCCGAAGTGGAACGGCCTCCTTCTCGCCTGCGAGGCCGGCAAGAACGTCGTCTTCGGCTATCTGCCCAAACCGGACGGCGCCGGCATGAAGCTC
>SYID01000022.1 GCA_005798925.1 Verrucomicrobiota bacterium | reverse complement strand
CCCGGTTTCTCGGTCACGGACGCGACCTTGGGCGCGTTCACCAGCGCCTATGCCGAGGCCTATCGCCCCAAGCCGGCCGACCGCATCTACGCCTCCACCTACCAGGCCTTGAACCGCCTCGAACTGGGCGACGTCAACGGCGCCCGCGTCAGCATGGCCCGGCTGCGTTTCGTCCAACAGGCTTTCGGTACGGGCGCGCTTTACGTGAAGCCCAAGGTCGACGACAAGTATGACGTCGCCAAGGCCTCCGCCGATCCGGCCACCCGCGACGGGTTGGGGATGATCGAGGAGAACCTGGCCGGGTTAGCCGCCGAGGGCGCCTACGACGACGCCTTCAGCCACTGGCTGCAGGGCATGTTCTTCCTGCGCCTCGGTCAGGATCCGTCCGACCGCGAGAAGGCGCGCAAGGAGCTGCTCGCCGCGACGCAGCTCAACGGGGCCAACGAAGTCTTCCGGCAGGACCTGCAGGATGCCGAGGCTCCCGCCCGCGCCGGGCAGGGGACCATCGTCTACGTCGTCGCCGAGACCGGCATGTGTCCCGAGTGGTATCAGCAGCGGGTCGACATCCCGCTCTTCATCGTGTCTTCGCGCGTGCCCTACGTAAGCGTCGCCTTGCCGGCCATCCGGCCCTCGGGGCTGAATTACAATCTGAAGCTCAAATTGGATTCCCAGGACGTCGCGCTGACCTTGGCCAGCCGCCCGGAAGCCCTCATCGCGAAACACTTCGAGGCGGCCTTGCCGGGCGTCAAGGCCCAGGCCTTCACCTCCGCGGCCGTCAAAGCCACCGCCAGCTACCTCATCAATAAATCCTCCGAGGAAGCGGCCCGGCGCGATAACGCGGGCTCGGGGGCGATGCTTTGGTCGATCGCGACCAAGGTGGGTGCCGCCGTCTACACCGTGGGGACTACCAAGGCCGACATCCGCAACTGGACGAGCCTGCCTGCCCGGTTCTCCGTGGCCAGGCTGGAGGCTAGCCCCGGTCAGAAGCTGACCGTGCCCAGCCATCCGGAGGCCTCCCTGACGCTTCCGGCGGGCAAGGTTCTGCTTGTAAGCCTCAAGTCCACGCAGGAAAATCTCCCCGTCGTCCTGCGCTGCACCCCTCTCGTCCCATGAAAAACCTCCTGCCTCTTCTCGCGCTCGGCCTGCTGGCCGGCTGCTCCACCGTCCTCGAGACGGGCGATCGCCTCGAGCGAGGCATGACCCCGCCCGACGCCGTGAACTACGCGACCACGCGGCCGGAGGGCGGCTTCACCACGCAGCTCAACGACGCACGCATCGGCAACAAGATCGAGCTCCTCGCCGCGCGTAAGTCCAAGACCGAAGGCGGCTACACCCGCGTCCAGTTCGACCTGCGCAACGGCTCTTACCTGCGACAGACCATCAACGTGAGCTTCGAGTGGCTCGCCGCCGACGGCACCGTGACCGAGTCCCAGCCCAACTGGATCGTCACTCCGCTCGAGCCCGGCGCCCTCACCACCATCACCGCGACCGCCCTCAAGGCTTCGTCCGCCGAGTGCCGCCTCCGCCTCATCACCCGCTGAATCCTCCCATGAACAAGCTCTCCCTCCTCGCCTGCGCCCTCTTCATCGTCGGTTGCGGCACGCCCGCCACCTACAAGGACCCGCAGGGCCGCGAGCTCGTCGTCAGCCTCGACAAGGTCAACATCCAGGACTTCGCCACCGCGGGCTCCCAGATGCTCCAGTCCATGATCTCGTCGCCGTCCTTCTCCAAGGGCGCGCCGGTGCTCCGGCTCGGCACCATCACCAACGACACCGCCGACAATTTCGACACCTCCTTGCTGCTCTCCAAGATCACCGTCCCGCTGGTCAACGCCGGCCGCGTGACCTTGCTGGACAATGAGCCGGCCGCCGACACCTCCGCGCGTCCCAAGGCCGAATACGTCCTCAAGGGCAAGATCCTCGAGGACCGCAGCAACGCCGGCAGCACCCGCCAGAGCTCCTTCGTGTTCCAGCTCGCCCTGGTCGAGGTCAAGCGCGGCGTCGCCGTCTGGACCGACGAGAAGATCGTGACCAAGCAGGGCACCAAGAACGCGGTCGGCTTCTGACAAACCCTCGTCCCCAGTTGACCTTCGCTCGGCCTGCGTCTCCTTCCGGCGATGCAGGTTGATTTTTTGATCGTCGGCCAAGGCCTGGCGGGCTCGTTGCTCGCGCGGGAGCTGCGTCGGCGCGGCCGCACCGTCCACGTCGTGGACGACGGCTGGAAGTCCGCCTCCTCGCAGGTCGCCGCCGGGCTGATGACGCCGCTGACCGGACGCCGTTTCACCCTGACCAAGGATTACCCCGAGCTCTTCGCCGCGGCTCAGGCCAAGCTGACCGAACTCGGCGTCTTCCGTCCCATCAAGGTCTATCGCATGTTCGTCGACGACGAGCAGCGCGCCAAAGGGCTGAAGCGGACCGAGTGTACGAGCTGCCAGCCCTTCATCGCCCGGGTGACTTCCGCCCGTGGCGAGCTCGACGCCGGCCTGACGGACGCCTTCGGCGGGGCCTTGATGAACGGCGCTTGGGTCGATCTCCCGAAGCTCCTGGCCGACGTCCGCGCCGAACTGCTGGCCGCGGGCAACCTGACCGAAGCCGCGTTCGATCCGGCCGAGGCCGCTCTCTTCGCGGAGGGCGTCCGCTGGCGGACGCTCCGCGCCGGCGCCATCATCTACTGCGACGGCTACAAGTCCGCCTTACGCGGCCCGTTCACGTACCTGCCTTGGCAACCCGCCAAGGGCGAGGCGCTCACGCTCCGCTCCGATGTCCCTGACAAGTCCTTCATCCTGAATCGGGAAGGCTGGGCCTTGCCGCTGGGGCAGGGCGTCTGGCGTACCGGCACCAACTGGCAGTGGGATCAGCTCGATGAGATCCCGACCGAGCCCCAGAAGGAGAAACTCATCCGGCGCTTCCGGAGTTATTTCGGCCAGGACGTCTCGGTCGAGGTCGCCGCGCATGTCGCCGGCGTCCGTCCCTGCACATCTGACAACCATCCCTTCATGGGCACGCATCCGCAGCAGCCGCGCACGCACCTTTTCGGCGGTCTCGGGCCGCGCGGCACGGTCTGGGCTCCGCTCATGGCGGAAGAGATGGGCGCATACCTCTGCGAAGGCACGCCTCTCCGTCCTGAATGTAATCTCTCCCGCTTCGCCCCTGCTGGCTAAGGTCGCGATCGCGTCACGGCATGCTACGACAGGTTGTACTTCAGCCTGCACCTGCTCGATGCAGCCCTCCATGCAGTCCTCAACTCCGTCCTCAACTCCGTCCTCAATTCAGCCCTCCACTCAGCCTACCTCTTACTTCTTCTTCGCCCTGGCGGCCTTGGCCGGCTTGGCCGCGGCCTTGGCGACGAGGAAGTCGACCGCGAGCAGGTAGCCTTCGAAGCCCAGTCCGGTGATCACGCCTTCGCAGGCGGACGCCGTGACGGACTTGTGGCGGAATTCCTCGCGTTTGTAGATGTTCGAGATGTGCACCTCGACGGTGCGCATGCCGCTGCCGGCGATGGAATCGCGCAGGGCGACCGAGACGTGGGTGTGGCCTCCCGGATTGATCACCAGGAACTTCACGCCCTTGTCGGCCCACTTCGCGATCGTGTCGATGATCTCGCCTTCGTGGTTGGACTGGAAGAAGCGGGTCTTCGCCCCGGCCGACTTGGCGTGTTTCTCGATCAGCTTCTCGAGGTCGCCGAGCGTCTGGGTGCCGTAGACCTCCGGCTCGCGCTTGCCGAGTCGGTCGAGGTTGGGGCCGTTGATGACGCCGATTTCCATGGCAGAGGATTAGACCCGGAGCCTGTCCGGGGCAAGATATGAAAAAGGGCGGCCCTTGCGGAGCCGCCCTTGGTTTCGCCTGCCGGCAGCCTTACTTCAGAATCTGGCGGAGGACGTAGGGGAGGATGCCGCCGTGGCGGTAGTATTCGCCTTCGATCGCGGTATCGATGCGCGCGATGAGCGCGGCCTTGTCGACCGTGCCGTTGGCGCGTCGGATGACGAGCGTCACCGGGGTCTTCGGCTTGATCGGGCTCGAGAGGCCTTCGAGGTCGAAGGTCTCCGTGCCGTCGAGGTGGTAGGAGGCGGCGTTCTTGCCGTCGGCGAACTCGAGGGGCAGGACGCCCATGCCGAGGAGGGCGGTGCCCTTCGCGGCCCAGTCGCGGGACGAGCCCATGCCGTAGTCGACGCCGCCGAAGACGATCATGCCTTCACCGCGCTGCTGGTAGGTCTGGCAGGCGTCGTAGATCGCCTCGATCTTGCCGTCGGGCTGGACCTTGGTGAAGCCGCCTTCCTTGCCGTCGGCCATCGCGTTCTTCACCTGGGTGTTGGCGAAGGTGCCGCGGGTCATGATGCGGTCGTTGCCGCGGCGCGAGCCGTAGGAGTTGAAATCCTTCTTCGACACGCCGGCCGCGAGGAGGAACTTGCCGGCCGGGGTCTCTTCCTTGAAGGCGCCGGCGGGGGAGATGTGGTCGGTCGTGACGGAGTCGCCGAGGATGGCCAGCGGGCGGAGCTTCGTGAGCGAAGGCACCGGAGGCGGCGTCATCGAGAAGCCCTTGAAGAACGGCGGCTCCTGGATGTACGTGGACGATTCCTTCCAGCTGAAGCGCGCGCCCGTGCCGCCCTGGACGCCCTTCCACTCCGCGGTGGCGTTGGCGAGGGAGTCGGCGGCGTACTTCGACTTGAACATCGCGGGCTTGAGGCCGCGGGCGACGTGGTCGGCGACTTCGGCCTGGGTGGGCCAGACGTCTTTGAGGAAGACTGGCTTGCCGTCCTTACCCGTTCCGAGCGGTTCGTTGTCGAGGTCGATGTCGACGCGGCCGGCGAGGGCGAAGGCGACGACGAGGGGCGGGGACATCAGGAAGTTCGCGCGGACCGCGCCGTGGACGCGGGCTTCGAAGTTACGGTTACCCGAGAGCACGGAGGCCGTGACGAGGTCGCCCTGCTTGATGGCGCCTTCGATGTCGGCGTCGAGCGGGCCGGAGTTG
>SYID01000193.1 GCA_005798925.1 Verrucomicrobiota bacterium | reverse complement strand
GCCTTCAGCCTGACCATCTTCTGGGGAGCGTTCCTGCTCTTCCTCGTCCAGCCGCTGATCGCGCGCTTCATCCTGCCTTGGTTCGGCGGCGGCCCGGCCGTCTGGACGACCTGCATGCTCTTCTTCCAGCTGCTCCTCCTGTGCGGCTACGCCTACGCGCACTTCAGCATCAGCCGGCTGACGCCGCGCCGACAGGTCATCACCCACCTCGTGCTGCTGGCCTTGGCGGTGGCGCTGTTACCCATCACGCCCGGCGACGAGTGGAAGCCGTCCGACGGGACGAACGCGGCCGGCCACATCCTGCTGCTCCTGCTGGCCAGCCTTGGCCTGCCCTACCTCGTCCTCTCCGCCACCGGCCCGCTCCTGCAAGCATGGTTCAGCAAAGCCAACCCGGGCGTCTCCCCTTACCGTCTCTACGCCCTCTCCAACATCGGCTCGCTGCTCGCCCTGTTGGCCTACCCCTTCTTCCTCGAACCGCAGCTGAGCCGCCAGGCGCAGGCCGAAGGCTGGTCATGGGGCCTCGCGATCTACGCCGGACTCACGGCCTGGTGTGGCTTGAAAGTCTGGAAATCCGCCGCGGCCGACGCCGGCGCGGCGAAGCAGGAACCCGCCGAAGAACCGGCCTCCGCCGCCCGCAAGCTGCTCTGGTTCGCCCTCCCCGCCTGCGGCGTGATGCTGCTGCTGGCCATCACCAACAAGCTCTGCCAGGACATCGCCGTCGTGCCCTTCCTCTGGGTGCTGCCGCTGAGCCTCTACCTGCTCTCGTTCATCATCAGCTTCGACAGCCCTCGCTGGTACCACCGCGGCATCTGGCTGCCGTTGCTGGCCGCCCTGCTGGGCATGGTCCTCTGGAACCTCTATGAGGCGGAGTCCCACCCCGACATCACGCCGCTCGCCACGCTCTACCTCGGCACGATGTTCGTCGCCTGCATGGTCTGCCACGGCGAGGTCTACCGCCTGCGTCCCGGCGCGAGGGAGCTCACCGGCTTCTACCTCTCGCTCTCCGCCGGCGGCGCCGCCGGCGGGATCTTCGTCGGCCTCGTCGCGCCGTTCGTCTTGCCCGACTATTTCGAACTGCACCTCGCGCTCTTCCTGACGGCGGCGCTGGTGCTCCTCGTCCTCCGCCAGGACCAGGACCGCCCGTTCCGCCAAGGTCCGGCTCGCTGGGCCTGGGCGGTCCCGTTCGTCGCCCTGGCGGCGTTCGGCTACGGCCTCGCCGACGTCGCGACGACCTCCCTGCAAGGGTCCCTGAGCGTGACGCGCGGCTTCTACGGCGTGCTCAAGGTCAACGAGAACGACGCCGGCGCCCCCGACCTCCATCACCTCACGCTGCAGCATGGCGCGACGATTCATGGCCTCCAATACCTGCATCCGGACCGGAAGACCGACCCGAGCAGCTACTACACTTCGACCAGCGGCATCGGCCGGCTCCTGCGCACCCACAGGCCCGACGGCGGTCGCCGCGTGGGCGCGGTCGGGCTGGGCTCCGGCACCCTCGCCGCCTGGGGCCGCCCAGGCGACACGTTCCGCTTCTACGAGATTAACCATGACGTGGCGCGCCTGGCCACGACCACGTTCACCTACCTGAAGGACTCCAAGGCGAAGACGGAACTCGTGATGGGCGACGCACGCCTGTCGATGGAACGTGAGCCTGACCAGCAATATGACGTCATCATCCTCGACGCCTTCAGCAGCGACGCCATCCCGGTGCACCTCCTGACCCTCGAGGCCTTCGACCACTACCAGCGTCACCTCAAACCCGACGGCGCCATCGTCGTCCATGTCTCGAACCGCTACCTCGACCTGCACCCGGTGGTCTATCGCATCGCTGACAAGATCGGCTTCCCCGCGGTGACGATCGACGACAACGACACGGCCTACGAGGACGCTGGTTTCTACGGCTCCGATTGGATCATCATGACGCGTAACACCGCCCTCCTCGAGCAGCCCCTGATCAAAGACCTGACCTCGCCGCCCGTCGAACACCCGACCCGGATCCCCTACTGGACCGACGACCGGAGCGACCTGCTGTCCCTGCTGTCCTCCGAAGAAGGCAGCTTCCTGCGCTGGCTGCAGGGGCTGTGACCGGAAGATCAAAGATAGGCGATCGAAGATGGAGGATGTGATTGCCCGTCAGCTCCGACCCCGTATCTGTCTGACGCCCCGCCTCCTCGAATCAATGCGATCAGACCGTCTGCTCCTCGCCCTGCTCTGCGGCTTCCTGAGCTGCCTCGCAGCGGAGCCGACGAAGCAGTTCGCGCCGCGCGAAGGCCGCAAGACGAAGTCCTATGCCCCGCAGCCTTGGGGTGAATGGGTCGAAGCCGATTTCCCGTTCTTCTCCTCGATCCTCGACGCCCGGCGCGAAGGCGCCGGCAAGGACAACCTCACCCCACGCGGCCTGATCATCAAGCTGCCGCACGACACCTGGGCCTGCTTCGACACCGACCTGCTCCGCGTCTCCGCGGTCTGGCGCGGCCAGGGCGTCAGCGACAAGGCCCTCGCGCCCGGCTCTTACCACGACCCGAGCCGCAAGACGCTCGGCGGACAGTTCCCCGCTCCGCAGCCGGAAGGCAAGCTCTGGCTCGGCCATGCGGTCATCCCTGGCTGGCAGACCGGCTCCAAGATCGACCGAACCGACCCTCGCTCGCCGGCGCCTTCGCCGGAGGAAGTGGGCCGCGGACCGCTGCCGGAAACCCTCGGCCGCTTCCAGTCCGTCGAACTCGTCGGCCCCGACGTCGTGTTGAATTATCGCGTCGCCGACGCCGTCGTCCGCGAACTCTGGGAAGCCACCGAGCGCGACGGACACGTCGTCGTCGAACGTCACCTCGCCGTCTCCGCCCATGCGAAGGACCTTCTGCTCGTGGTCGGCACCCGCCGCCAAGGACCGTCGCAGGAACTGGAGACCGGGGTCACCGTCACCGGTCCGGCCGAACTCGTGCCGGACGACGACTTCTTCGTGGTGGAGGTGCCGGCCAATAGCGCGCCTGCCGCCCTCTGCGTCACGCTCTGCGACGAGCATGCCGCCCCCGCCGTGGCCGCACAGCCCATCCCGAGTGGTCCTTCGGCCCGCCGCTGGAACGCGGAAGTGAAGACCCAGGTGAGCGTGACCGAAAGCGCCGAGACCTTCGCCATCGATCATGTCGGCCTGCCGGTCGGTAACCCTTGGAAACGGGCCGTCCGCACGGGCGACATCCAATTCCGCAAGGACGGCACCGCCGTGGTCGTCACCCTCGACGGCGACGTCTGGCTGGCCCGCGGCCTGAAGTTCGGCTCGACCGACGTCACCTGGCGACGCTTCGCCTCCGGCCTGCACGAGCCGATGACCTGCGCCCTCCGCGACGACGAGATCTTCGTCTTCGACCGCAACGGCGTCTGGCGCCTGCGCGACACCGACGGCGACGGCGAGGCGGACATCCATGACCTCTTCTCCAACGCCTTCGCGCAGACGGCCGACATGCGCGAATTCCCCAGCACCCTACGACTCGGACCGAAGGGCGAGTTCGTGATCGCCAAAGGCGGCCAGGAAGCGACGACCATCGGCAAGCACAACGGCAGCGTCCTGCGCCTCTCCGCCGACGG
>SYID01000192.1 GCA_005798925.1 Verrucomicrobiota bacterium | reverse complement strand
GGCGCGCCGCTTTGCTTTACGAAGGGAACAAACCCTGCCTAGATGGGTACTTACCCCTGACCTGATGCGGCTTGCGCTCACCATGGCCTTCCTGTCTTCGGCGACTTTGCTCGCCGCGGGACCGCCTGCGCCCGTCGCCGGGTCGGCCGGCTCGGTCGTCGTCGCCGCGGCCCCGCTGACCCTCGGGCAGGCGGTCGACCGGACCTTGCTGCATAACCTGGGTCTCGCGGTGAACCGGCTCGACGCCCTCCGTGCCTTGGACACGGTCGACGTGACCTGGTCTGCTTTCGATCCGACCTTCGCCTGGACCAACCGGCTCAGCGGCAGCCGCACCCCGGCCGACCTGCTCGGCGGCGCGCCCGCCGACCGCCTCCACGATTCCGACCTGAGCATCAGCCAGCGTTTCACCTGGGGCGGCACGCTTTCCCTTGGCACCGGGCTCACGCGCTCCTGGGCCGATTCCGGTTCGGTCGGACTGGCCTCCGCCTACGAGCTCGGCACCAACGTCGCCTATACCCAGCCGCTTCTGGCGGGCGGCTGGCGCGCCGTCAACCTGACGCCGCTCATCTCGGCGCGGCAGTCGGCCTTGCGGAGCCGCCTCTCCCTGCGGGCCGCCGCGCTTGACCTGATCCGCGACGCCGAGGTGGCCTATTGGACGCTCGCTTCCGCGCGGGCGCTCATCGCCTTCCGCGAGACCAACCTGCGTTCGGCGACTTCGTTGCTGGAGCAGATCCGCGCCCGCCGCTCGCTCGGCGACGCGACCATCCTGGACGAACTCCAGGCCGAGGCGGACGTCGCCGCCCAGCGCGTCTCCGTGCTCAACGCCCGTCAGTCCGTCGACAACGCCGAGATGAGCCTCCGCCGCGTGCTCGGCCAAGGCACGGCGGAGGACGTCGCCCAGCCGTTGGCCGTCGAGGCGCTGCCGACCTCCGCCGTGCCGGCCGCCGAGGATTTCGCCCCGTGGATCCGGACGGTGGCCGCCTTCGATTTCGCCACCGCCATCCAGCTCGCCCAGCTCGCGCAGGCCGACGCCGTCGTCGCCCAGGCCGAGCAGAACGACAACCCGAGCCTCGACCTGTCCGTGGGGTCCGGCCGTTACGGTCTCGGCGGGGCCGGCGGCGGCGTCTCCGGCGGCCTCGACAACTATCGGCGTCAGGCCGGATGGACGAACTACGCCGAACTGCGCTTCTCCTTCCCGTTGGGCTTCCGTGAGGCCGAAGCAAACCTGCGCGTCGCCTCCCGGTCGCGGCGCCAGGCCGAATTGCGCCTCGCCGACGTGCGTCAGGCCCTCGTCTTCTCCGCTCGCGCCACCTGGCGCGAACTGGAGGCCGCGCGGGCGCGGGTCGACGCCGCGACCTCCGCCTTGGAGCTGCAGCGTCAGTCCTACCAAGGCGAGCGCGCGCGCTATGCCGCCGGCGAATCCAACGTCCTCCGGGTCCTGCAGGCGCAGGCCGCGCTCGACGCCGCCCAGTTCGCCTGGGTCCAGGCCAACCTCGACGCCCGCGCGGCCTCGGCCAAGGTCGCCCGGCTCGACGGATCCATCCTGGCCCGCCATGGTTTCACCATGGATGCCGTGGAGACCAAGGTCGGCGCCGGTCTCGGCGCCGAGGACCCGCTCCCCCCTCTGACCGACACCCCATGAAGCTCCTCAAACCTTTGTTCCTCGTCGCGGTCGTCGGCGGACTCGCGTTCCTGTTCTGGCCTTCCCAGCGGTCTTCCGGCCGTCCCGCCGGCGGCGTCTCCGAAGCGCGCGCCGAGAAGCGCGACATCCGCGAGACCGTCGAGGCCGCCGGCTTCGTCCGCGCGGTCATCTTCAGCTCCATCCGGGCCCAGGTCAGCGGCCCCATCCTCAAGCTGCACGTCGAGACCGGCGACATGGTGAAGAAGGACCAGATCCTCGTCGAACTCGATCCCGTGCTCGCCAACGCGGACGAGGAGCAGGCGCGGCGGAGCGTCCAGCTGCAGGCCTTCACGCTCGAGCGGCTCGAACGCGACCTGCGCCGCGTGGAGGTCCTGGAGAAGCAGGGCTTCGTCTCGCGGCGCGAGGTCCTGGACCATCGCACGGCTTACGAGGTCGCCAAGCTGCAGCGGGACATCGCCCAGGCCAAGCTCGACACCGCGGTCGAGATGGTGCGCCGCACGGTCATCCGGGCCCCCCACGACGGCCAGGTCTCCGACTGCAACGTCCTCGTCGGCCAGATCGTCATCGGCGCCCAGTCGATCAACAACGGGACGCCGCTGATGACCGTCTCCGACACGTCCGTCCTGCGCGTCGACGTCAACCTGAACGAATTCGCCGCGACGCGCGTCGAGCTCGGCAAGGACGCCGTCGTCACGTTCGACTCGATCCCGGGACTGCGCAAGACCGGCAAGATCACCTTCATGACGCCCTTCGGCACGGCCGACCTCAAGGTCCCGGACCTGCGCGTCTTCCCCACGCAGGTTTCGTTCCCCGCCGGGGACGGCGTCCGTCCCGGCATCAGCGCCAACGTCACCGTGACGGTCGACAGCGTGAAGGGCTGCGTCGCCGTCCCGGTGTCGGCCGTGTTCATCGACGGCGCGGACCGCATCGTGTACGTCCGCGGAGCCGACGGCGAATGGGAGCCGCGCAAGGTCCGGCTCGGGCTCAGCGACGCCAGCTGGACGCAGATCCGCGAGGGCGTCGAGCTCGGCGCCGTGGTCAGCCTCGTCCGCCCGGCCCCGGCCCGCTGAGATGCCGCCGCTCATCTCCATCCGCGGCCTGCGCAAGACCTACCGCATGGGGGACGAGAACGTCCATGCGCTCGCCGGGGTGGACCTGGATTTCCAGAAGGGGGAGTTCGTGGCCATCCTCGGCCCGTCCGGATCCGGCAAGTCGACCTTGATGCACATCCTCGGCTTCATGGACACGCCGACCGAGGGCAGCATCGTCTTCGACGGCGAGGAGGTCGCCCGCCTCGACGCTGACCGCCGCGCCTGGTATCGTTCGCACCGCGTGGGTTTCGTCTTCCAGGCGTTCAACCTGCTCCCGCGGCTCACGGTCCTCGAGAACGTCGCGCTGCCGCTCATCTACCGCGAAGGCTCCGACCCCGCCGCCAACGCCGCGGCCGCCACGGCGGCCCTGGGGCGGGTGGGGATGTCACACCGGCTCGATCATCGGCCGGGCCAGCTTTCCGGCGGCGAACGCCAGCGCG
>SYID01000191.1 GCA_005798925.1 Verrucomicrobiota bacterium | reverse complement strand
GGCGCGTTCGTGGACCTCGACGGTCTGGACGGCCTGCTGCACGTGACCGACATGTCCTGGGGCCGCATCGGCCACCCGAGCGAAGTCGTCAAGGTCGGCGAGGAGATCACCGTCATGGTCGTCGAAGTCGACCGCGAGCGCGAACGCGTCTCCCTCGGCCTCAAGCAGACCCAGCCCAACCCCTGGGAAGGCATCGAGAAGCGCTACCCTGTCGGCCAGAAGGTCCATGGCAAGGTCGTCAACCTCGTCGCCTACGGCGCGTTCATCGAGATCGAAGGCGGCGTCGAAGGCCTCGTCCACGTCTCCGAGCTCTCCTGGACCAAGCGCGTCCAGAAGCCGTCCGACATCCTCAAGGTCGGCCAGGAAGTCGACGCGGTCATCCTCAACTTCAACAAGGAAGAGCAGAAGATCTCGCTCGGCATCCGCCAGCTGGAGACCAATCCGTGGGAGAAGGTCCGCCACAACTACCCCGTGGGCGCCCGCGTCCGCGGCAAGGTGCGCAACCTCACCAACTACGGCGCCTTCGTCGAGCTGGAAGACGGCATCGACGGCATGGTGCACGTGTCCGACATGAGCTGGACCCGCCGCATCAACAACCCGGCCGAAGTCATGAAGAAGGGCGACGACGTGGAGGCCATCGTGCTCGACGTCGACGTCGACCAGCAGCGCATCTCCCTGGGCGTCAAGCAGACCCAGACCGATCCGTGGTCCGAGATCGACCGCAAGTACCGCATCGGCGACCTCGTCAACGGCAAGGTCTCCAAGATCGCGAACTTCGGCGCCTTCATCGAGCTCTCCGACGAGATCGACGGCCTCGTGCACGTCTCCCAGCTCGCCGAACAGCGCGTTGAGAACGTCAAGGACGTCGTCAAGGTCGGCCAGGAAGTCACCGCCCGCGTCATCAAGATCGACAAGGAAGACCGCCGCATCGGTCTCTCGATCAAGGCCGCGAACTACGACGCCGAGCGCCTGCAGGCCGAGATCACCAGCTACGACCGCATCAAGGGCCCGTCGACCGGCGGCGCCCCGGCCCCCTCGGCCGGCGGTTCGTCCTCCTCGTCGTCGGGCAGCGGAGACTTCAACAGTCTCGGCGACCTCCTCGACAAGGCCGGCAACTAAGCCGTCCTTCGCAGGAACCGAACAGACCCCGGGCGACCGGGGTCTTTTTTTGTGCCCATGGGCCGGGGAGCGGCTAACTTCGGGGCATGGTCCCGTTCAAAGGATACGGCCGGCTGACCCGCAGCACGACGCTCGCCCTGGCGGCCGCGGCCGTCGTCCTCGGGGCGGAGGCCGCGGGGCTGGTGCCGCCCGACCTGACGGTGGCCATCGCCGTCGGGTGCAAGGTCTACGTGCTGCTGCGCGTCCTGCGCGCGCGGATCTCGCCGGCCTATCTCCTGCTCTGGGGACCGCTCGCCTGGGTCCTGCCCGTGCCCACGGCGCTGCTGCTCTACGTCTTCGGCGGGCGCAAGCATGTCGCCTTGGCCGCCGCCAAGAAGGAGGTCAACCGCGTGGCCTGGCGCCTGAGCGACGCGCCGGACTTCGGCGGCAACCGCTTCCGCCTGCTCGGCGACCGTCATGGTCGCGACACGCTCGAAGCCCTGCGCGCCCGGATCCGGGGGTCGCGACGCCGCATCAGCATCGCGACCTACATCCTGAGCGACGACGCCGTCGGCCGCGAAATCGTGCGGTTGCTGGCCGAGCGGGCGCGGGCAGGCGTCGAAGTAAGGCTCCTCGTGGACGCCATCGGCAGCTTCGGCATCCCCCTGCGGCTCTGCCGGCCGCTCGTCCGCGCCGGCGGAGAAGTCGCGCGCTTCAACCCTGCCCTCCCCATGCGCGGCAAGGGCTCGGCCAACTGGCGCAACCACCGCAAGATCGCGGTCTTCGACGGACAGGCCGCCATCATCGGCGGCCAGAACCTCGGTCTGCGCTACATGGGGGAGACGCCTTCGAACCGCCGTTTCCGAGACTGTTCCTTCCTCATCGAAGGACCCACGGCGGCGGCGCTGGAGAGCGTGTTCATCGCGGACTGGTGCCAGGCCACCGATGAGAACCCGATGCGTTTCGCGGCCGCGCTGCGCGAACGTTCCCCGCACGTCGGCGAGGCGCGCGTGGAGGTCGTCGCGTCGGGCCCGGACTGCGAGCACGATCCGCTCTGGGAGGCCTACGAGAAGCTGTTTTCGGAATGCCGGCGCTCGATCGTGGTCGTCACGCCCTACTTCGTGCCCGACCGGACGCTCTTCACGCTGCTCGCCACGGCGGCGCGCGCCGGCCGGCACGTGAAGATCATGGTCCCGCGCCGTTCGGACCATCGGCTGCTCGACCTGGCCCGCCGCTGGTATCTGCGCACGCTGCGCGAGGCGGGCGCCGAGATCCTGTTCTTCAAGCCCGACGTCTTGCACGCCAAGCTCGTGGTCGTCGACGACGCCCACCTGGTGGTCGGCTCGGCCAACCTGGACATGCGCTCGCTCTTCCTGAACTACGAGATCGGCGCCGTCGTGCGCGACCCGGCGGCCATCGCCGAGGTCAACGCCCTGGTCGCGGGCTGGGAGGCCGAATCCACGCGCTACACGGAGGACCTCTACCGCCGCAGCCGGACGTGGGCCGGCCGGACGGTGGAGACGCTGTCGCGCGTGATCGCGCCGCTGCTCTGATCAGCCCAGGAAGGCGTGCAGGCGGACGGCGAGGCCCGTGTCCGGCAGCAGGAAACCGTCATGGCCGGCGTCCGTCACCACCTCGTGGTAGGCGGCGTTGACGCCGACCGCCGTGGCCGCGGCGAGGAGCATGCGCAGCTCGCTCGTCGGGTAGAGCCAGTCGCTGGAGAAACCCACGGCGAGGACCTCCGGACCGTCGGCCGCGAAGAGCTTCCCCGCCGCCGCGCGGGCGGTCATGTCGAAGCGGTCGACCGCGCGGGTGATACGCAGCCAGCTGTTGGCGTCGAACCGGCGGACGAACGACCGGCCTTGATGTTCAAGGTAGCTCTCGACCTGCCAGTGGGCCGGGTCGGCCGCCGCGGCGCCGGGGACCTTGGCCCGGCCGAACTTCTGCTCGAACGACGCCGGCGAAAGATAGCTGATATGCGCGAGCATGCGGCCCACCGCGAGGCCGTCTTCCGGTCCTTCGCCCGGGACGTAGTGACCGCCGCGGAAACGGGGGTCGCGCTCCACGCAGGCGCGGGAGACGGCGTTCAAGGCGATGGCCATCGGCGACTGGCTGAGGCCGGCGGCGAGCACGGCGATGCGGCCGACCTCGGCCGGGTAATCCGCGCACCAGATGAGGGCCTGCATGCCGCCCATCGAGCCGCCGACGACGGCGTGGAGCTTGGCGATGCCGAGGTGACGGACGACCAGGCGTTGGGCCCGGACGATGTCGCCCAAGGTGATCTCGGGGAAGAAGCCCCCGTAAGGGCGGCCCGTGCGCGGGTCGGCCGACAGCGGACCGGTCGAACCTTGGCAGCCGCCGACGCAGTTGACGCCGATCACGAAGAAGCGGTCGGTGTCGATGGCCTTGCCCGGCCCGACGAAGCAATCCCACCAGCCCGGCTTGCGGTCGTCCGGCGCGTAGCGGCCGGCCACGTGATGGTCTCCGCTCAGGGCGTGCGGGACGAGGATCGCGTTGGACTTGTCCGGGAGCAGCGTGCCGTAGGTCTCGTAGCGGAGCGTCAGCGCCGGAAGCTCGCCGCCGAGCTCCAACGCGAAAGGCTCCTCCGAGACGAAATCGCGGAAGGCGACCGGGCGGAGTTCGCGCGCGGAGGACGGATGGGCCGGACGGTCGGACATGGACGCACCCAGCCAAGCCAGACCCGGGCGGGAGGCAAGTGGCCATTCGTTGTTGCCTCGTCATAATCCCCCTCAAACCTAGCGGTCATGTCCCAAGGCCACCGCCATGAGGAAGACTGCTGCGGGGCCGGCCCCGGCGACCGCGTGCAGACGGCCGTCCAGCGCATGAAGGACCGCGCCATGCGCGTGACCGCCCCGCGCCTCCGCATGCTCAAGGTGCTGGCCGCCGCGCGGCACCCGCTCAGCGCCGAACAGATCCATGAGGCCGCGGGTGACGACCAGCTCGACCTCGTGACCGTCTACCGCAGCCTCGGCGCGATGGACGACGCCGGCATCGTGCAGCGGCACCCGCTCGAACGCGGCCGCAGCCTCTACGCCCTGGTCAGCCCCGGGCACCATCACCATCACGTCATCTGCCGCCGCTGCGGACGCATCGAACGTCTGCCCGGCTGCGACACCTCGCGCCTCGAAGCCGCCGCCCGCGCCAAGGGCTTCGGCGACCTCACCCATGTGATGGAGATCTACGGCGTCTGCCCCGCCTGCGCCCAACCTTCCCATGCCTGATTTCCCTCGCACCGCCTTCATCCTCGGAGCCGGCCTCGGCACGCGCCTGCGTCCGCTCACCGCAAACTGCCCGAAACCGCTGCTCCCGATCGGCGGACGGCCCATGGTCCTGCAGACGATGGAGAAACTCCGCGCCGCGGGCACGCGCCGGTTCCTGATCAACACCCATCACTGCCCCGAGGCGTGGACCGCCGCCTTCCCCGAAGGCCGTTTCGGCGACGCCGAAGCGAAGTTCGTCCATGAGCCCGTGCTGCTCGAGACCGGCGGCGGCCTCGCGAACATCGCCGGCCTGCTCGGCGAAGAGGACCACGACCTCGTCGTCTGGAACGGCGACATCCTTTCCGACTGCGACATCGCGGCGGCCGTCGCGCACCACCGCGCCAACGGCGGCGAGGCCACGCTCGTCGTGCGCGAGGAGGGTCCGAACCGCAACGTCCGGGTCACCGACGAAGGCGTCGTGACCGACCTGCGCGACCGCCTCGGCCGGAGCGATCCCGCCTACCAGTACGCCGGCATCTGCGTCGTCACGAAGGCCTTCGCCCAAGGCGTGCCCGCGACGATCGAATCGCTCGTCGAGCACTTCCTGCGCCGCACGCAGGCCCAGCCGGGGAGCATCCAAGGATTCCTCGACGTTTCCGCGACCTGGCACGACCTCGGCACGGCCGAGGAATACCAGGCAGTGAAGGCCGCGGCCGAGCGGCCTGTCCGCGGGGCGATCGCGCCGGCCGACGCGGCCCGGGCGTATGGCTACGAGCTCGCCGCCGGCGGCGAAGTCCTCAAAGGCGGCTCCGGCCGCCGGTTCCTCCGTGTCCGCCGACCCGGCGGCGAGACCGCGGTGCTGTGCCTTTACGATGACTCGCGCCCCGAGAACCTGCTCTATGGCGACATCGCGCGCGTGCTCCGCGACGGCATCGGCGTCCAGGCGCCGGCCGTGCTGGCGGCGGACAAGGACGCGGGCGTGCTCGTGCTCGAGGACCTCGGCGACACCGACCTCTGGTCCCTCGCCCAAGGCGCCGAATTCCCCTGGGCGGCGACGGCCTCCGCGCTCGAGCAGGCCGCGGCGATCCATCGCCACGGCGGCGAGGCCTTCGCCGCCGCCGGCACCCCGCTCATGGAGTCCTTCGGCCCGAACCTCTATCAGTGGGAGCGGCAGTATTTCCAGGACAACGTGCTCGCCGGCGGAAAGCCCGACCGGGCCGTGCTCGAAGAGATGGCCTCGCTCGCCAAGGAGCTGATGGCCCAGCCGGTCGTCACGATCCACCGCGACTTCCAATCGCAGAACATCATGGTACGCGACGGCTCCGCCTGGCTCATCGACCTCCAGGGCCTGCGCCACGGCAGCATGTTCTACGACTACGCCTCGCTCGCCTTCGACCCTTACCTCAGGCGCGCCGACATGGACCTCTGGCGCATCGAGATCGAGGACCATGCGCGCGAAGTCTCCGGCTGGAAGGGTTCCGGCGACGAGTTCTCGCACCTCTTCCACGTCGCCGCGACGCAGCGGCTCCTCCAGGCGTGCGGCGCCTACGGTTTCCTCGGCCACAAGAAGGGCCGGCCGGAATACCTCGCGCACCTGCCGCAAGGCCTGCGCAACCTGACGATCGCCGCCTCCCTCTGCGGGAGGCGCCGGATCGCCAGGCTGGCGGAAGAACTCGCGGGCGCCCCGACGAAGGTCAGCCGTTGACCTTGTCGTCGAGGAAGCGGACGACCTCGTCTTCGGTCATGCGCACCTGCTCCAGCGTGTCGCGGTCGCGGACCGTGACGCCGGCGCCCTTCTCGATCGTGTCGAAATCGATGGTGATGCCGTAAGGCGTGCCGATCTCGTCCTGGCGGCGGTAGCGGCGGCCGATGGCGCCGGCGGCGTCGTAGAAGACGTTGTGGCGTTTCTTGAGGCGTCGGTAGAGGGCCTCGGCGCGTTCGACGAGCTCGGGCTTGTTCTTCACCAGCGGGAAGATCGCGGCCTTGAACGGGGCGACGCGGGCCGGGAGGCGGAGCACGACGCGCTTCTCGCCCTCGACCTCGTCCTCATGGTAGGCCGTGGTGAGGAGCGCGAGGAACACGCGGTCGACGCCGACGGAGGGCTCGATCACGTGCGGGATGTAGCGGGCCTTGGCGGCCTCGTCGAACCAGTCGAGCTTCTGACCCGAGACCTCGCTGTGCTGGGTCAGGTCGAAGTCGCCGCGGGCGGCGACGCCCTGGAGCTCCTGCACGCCGAAGGGGAATTCGAACATGATGTCCGTGGTGCCCTTCGAATAGTGGGCCAGCTTCTCGGTCGGGTGCGGGTAGAGGGAGAGCTTCGCGCGCGGGATGCCGATGGACTCGAACCAGGCGAGGCAGCCTTCGATCCAGTCCTTGTGGGCGGTCGCCCAGTCGGCGGCCGGCGAGATGAAATACTCGATCTCCATCTGCTCGAACTCACGGGAGCGGAAGAT
>SYID01000190.1 GCA_005798925.1 Verrucomicrobiota bacterium | reverse complement strand
GGGTTTCCCGACGGCCGCGCTTTCGTTCCTGGTCCTGCGTTCCACGTTCGACGGCGGCGCCGTCGCGGCGCGCTCGTGCCAGGCCGACGGACGCCTCGCCTGGCGTCCGACCGGCGACCAGTCCGAGGCGGCGCGCGCGCTGGCGCTGCTCGCCGCGTGGCGCGCTCAGCGCGGCGTGAGCTTCGCGTAGGCCGGCAAGGCGGTCGCGAGCACGAAGAGGCCGAGGAAGAGCACGGCGAACAGGGCCGAGAAGCAGGTCGCGACGAGCAGCTTCGCGAAGCCGGCCGAAGGGTCCTCGCCGAGACCGCGGCGCGCGGCGGCGGCGTAGGCCGTCACGCCGAGCCCCGCGACGAGCAGGACGAGCAGGGCGGCCGTGAAATGGTTGAAGAAGAAACCGGAGAGCGCGGGAAGCGGGGCGGCCTCGCCCGCGATCAGCGCGGCGAGCACGGGTTGCGCGCGGAAGGCGACGGCTCCCGCGGCGGCCGGCAGCGCGGCGCAGAGGAAGACGGCCAGGGCCGAGACGATGCGGAGCTCGCGAGGGGTCATGCGCGCATCATTCCGCGGGGGTTTCCCGGGGTCAACGCCGGGATTCTCCCTCGCCAAACCCGGGCCGCCGGGCTATGCCAGCCGGACATGGAATCCGTCTGGTATCTCTGGGTGGTCTTCGTCCTGCTCAACGGCAGCGCGGCCGGGATCTCCTTGGTCGCGGGCGTGGTCTCCGCGCTTTCGCCCGCCGAGCTCGAGGAGCTCCGCCGCCGCGACGCCCAGGCGGCCGTCGCGATCGAGCGCTGCCGCGGCGATCAGGGCAACACGCTCGCCGCCTTCGAGGTCCTCTCGGGCGCGTTCGTCGGGCTGAGCGCGCTCCTCGGCGGCGCGCTCGTGGGCGTGCGCTTCCTGCCCCGGCTCGGCGAGAGCTGGCAGTTCGCGACGGGCACGGTCCTCCTCGCCATCGCGGGCTCCTTCTTCATGGCGTGGCTGACCATCATGCTCCCGCGCAAGGTCGGCATCCATTCCCGCCGGGGCCTGGCCCCGCGCCTCGCGGCGGCCCTCCAGCTGGTGCGCGGCGCCGCGAAGGTCCTCCGCGCGCTCGGCAAGCTGCACGATTCCCTCGCGCCGCCCGAAGAGGCCGGCGTCGACCGCGGCGACGCCGACATCGGCAGCTTCGCCCAGGCCGCCGCGCGGGAAGGCAAGATCACGCAGGCCGAGAGCAACCTCGTCGCCAACGCGGTCCGGCTCGACGACATCCCGGTCTCGCAGGTGCTGACGCCGCGCCCGGTCGTGACGGCCATCGAGGCCGACCTCGCCGTCGCCGACGTGCTCCGCCTCTACCCGAGCGTGCCCCACGGCCGCATGCCCGTCTGGGAGGGCAACCCTGACCGCATCGTGGGCGTGGTGCGCCGCCGCGACATCCTCAAGGCCGCCGGCGAGAACCGTCGCGACGTGCGCGTGCGCGAACTGATGGGCAAGGCGCACGTCGTCCCGGAGAACGCGACGCTTTCCGACGCCCTGCACGACCTCGTCCGCGCGCACCAGCACCTGGCCGTGGTCGTCGACGAATTCGGGGCCTTCGCCGGCGTGATCACCCTCGAGGACGTGTTCGAATCGCTCCTCGGCATGGAGATCTACGAGAAGGACGACCCGCATCCGGACATGCGCGAACTGGCCCGTCAGCGCGGACATCGCGTCGGCCGCCGCGCCGCCGGCGACCACCCGCCCAAGCCCGGCGCATGATCTCCTCGGCGCCGGCCTACTGGACGCACGACCTCGACCCGGTCGCGATCCGTTTCCCGGAAAGCTGGGGCCTGCGCGGCGTGCATTGGTATGGGCTCGCCTACGCGGCCGGCTTCGTCGTCGCGGCCTGGCTGCTCGGCCGCTGGCGCCGCGCGGGCCTCACGCCGCTGCGTTCGGCCCAGGACGAGTCCGCGCTGATCACCGCGGTGATGGTCGGCGTCATCGCCGGGGGCCGGCTGGGCCATGTCTTCCTGTACGCCCGCGACGAGTTCGCCGCCGATCCGCTGATGGTCTTCCGCGTCTGGCAGGGCGGCATGGCCAGCCACGGCGGCTTCCTCGGCGTGTGCCTCGCGGGCCTCTGGTTCGCGCGCCGCGCCCGCGCGGATTTCCTTCCGGTAGGCGACCTGCTCTGCGCGCTGGCGCCGGCGGGGATCTTCTTCGGCCGCCTCGCGAACTTCGTGAACGCCGAGCTCGTCGGCCGGCCGGCGGACGTCCCTTGGGCGGTGGTCTTCCCGCGCGAAGGTGCCGCGCCGCGCCACCCGTCGCAGCTCTACGAGGCCTTCGGCGAGGGCCTGCTGCCGCTGCTCTGGGTCTGGTGGCGTTACCCGCGCCGCCTGCCGCCGGGCCGCCTCGCCGGGGAATTCCTCCTGCTTTATTCCGCCGCCCGCATCGTCTGCGAAGCTTTCCGCGTGCCGGAAGACGGCCATGTCCTCGGGCTCACCGCCGGCCAGTTCTGGACGCTGCCTCTCGCCGCCGCGGGCCTGTTCCTCGTCCTGCGACCGCGCCGCCGCGCTGAATGATGTTGCCCGTGCGGGCCGTCGGTGGGAGAAGCCCGATGCGCCATGACGAACGTCCCGCTCCTTGACCTCGGTCCGCAGAATCGCGCCCTCGAGGCCCAGTTCGAGGCCGCTTTCCGCGACGTGCTCCGCTCCAACCAGTTCATCATGGGGCCGCGCCTCGAGGCCTTCGAGCAGGACTGCGCCGCGTTCCTCGGCGTGAAGCACGCCTTCGGCGTCTCCTCCGGCACCGATGCGCTCCTGCTCGCGCTCATGGCCCTCGGCGTCGGCGAAGGCGACGAGGTCCTCATCCCCTCGTTCACGTTCTTCGCGACCGCCGGCTCCGTCGCCCGCCTGGGCGCGACGCCGGTCTGGGTCGACGTCGACCCGCACACCTTCAACCTCGACCTCGCGGACGCCGCCCGGAAGACCGGCCCGCGCGCCCGCGTGATCATGCCGGTGCACCTGTTCGGCCAGTCCTGCGACCTCGACGCCGTGCAGGCTTTCGCCGCCGCCCACAAGCTCCGGGTGGTCGAGGACGCCGCCCAGTCCATGGGCGCGCGCTGGAAGGGCCGCCCGACCATGTCGGCCGGCGATTTCGGCGCGACGAGCTTCTTCCCGTCCAAGAACCTCGGCGGCATGGGCGACTCGGGCCTCGTCACGACGCAGGACGACGCGCTCGCCGAGCGCGCCCGCATCCTGCGCGTGCACGGGATGCAGCCGAAGTACCACCACCGCGAAGTCGGCGCGAACTTCCGCATGGACCCGCTCCAGGCGGCGTTGCTCCACCTGAAGCTGCCGCAGCTGCCCGGCTACAACTGCGCCCGCGCGGGCAACGCGCTGTTCTACCACTCGGCGCTCAAGGGCCGCCCCGGCGTCGCCGAGAACCGTCCCGGCGCCGACAAGGCCGCGAAGGTCCTCCTGCCGGTCGATTTCTCCGGCCAAGGCATCTGGAACCAGTTCACGCTCCGCGTGCCGGGCGGCCGGCGCGACGCGCTCAAGGCCTTCCTCACGGCGCGCAAGATCGGCTGCGAGATCTACTACCCCATCCCGCTCCACCGTCAGGAATGCTTCGCGGGCGCGGGTTATCGCGGCGGCGACCGCGTGCCCGTCTCCGAGCGGCTCGCCGGCGAGGTGCTCAGCATCCCGATCTTTCCCGAGCTCACTCCCGAGCAGCGCCAATGGGTCGCGGACTCGCTCGCCGATTTCGCGTCGGGGAAGGCGGAGTAACCGCGCCGTCGGCGCGGAGATGCGGCGGAGAGTATGGAGTATAGAGTATTGGGGTAGTGCCAGCATGGCTGCCTCAGGTAGGGTCGGGACCGCGTCACGACATGCCTGCTAAGCGCAAAAGCGGGATACATTTTCGGGTCACAGGTCTCGGCCCTCAGGCCACTGGTTCGGGTTGTCAGGCACAGGTGCGGGTGCGGGCAGAATTCAGATCCTGAACCTGCCCCCGAACCTGAATACCTGAACCTGGATCCCGACGGCTGAGACCCGAGACCAGAAAAGTTTTCTAGCCCCAGCCCTAGCTCTGGCTCTAGCCCTAATCTCACCTTTGCACTGCTTCTCATCCGGTCTCCGGTTTCCCTTTGATTCGGATCTATCCGCCAACCGCTAACCGCCAATACCTAGGCGCTTCCGCGCTCAGAAGAACCGGATCGTCTTGATCCGCATCTTCTCGTGCTCCTCGTCGGTGCACGGGGCGTCGATCGGCACGGCAGGGGCCTTGTCGTTCGGGACGACGAGCTGGTTGGCCAGGAGATACTGTTCGACCTCGGCGCCGGAGATGTCGGGCAGCATGACGCCGTCGATCTCGACGCACGGCGACAGGCGCTGACCGGATTTCTCGACCATTTCGGCGTAGTTCGCCGGGTTGTTGATGATGTCCACGTCCACGTAGTTCAGGGCGTACTTCGCCATGATGGCGCGCACGCCGTTGCTCCAGCCGCAGCTGGGTTTGAGGTAACAACGGATGTCCATGCCTCCATCAATGGAGGCCTTCCGCGGAGAATCAAGCCCGCCGGCCCTTTCGTCCGCCGTTTTCAGGGGCGGCCGCGACGGGTTCGTACCAATACCCGATGCCATGGATCGTGCGCAGGCAGTCGAGCTTGCGGCCATGGTCTTGGAACGCCTCCCGGATCTTGGCGACGTACTGGTCGAGCGAGCGGCTGCGGATGTCGGCGTGCACGCCCCACACCGCGTGGATCAGGCTGTGGCGGCTGATGATGACGCCCGGATTGGCGTGCAGGTGGTAAAGGATGCCGAGCTCCTTGCGGCCGAGCTTGCGCGACCGCCCGCCCGGGAAGACGAGCTCGAGCCGCTCCGGATGGACTTCGGCGCCGTTGAACAGGAACACGCCGGTGCCGAGCGCGGCGTTGCCGGTCAGGCGGCTGTCGCCGGCGGTCTCGCTCCGGCGGAGCACCGCGCGGATGCGCGCGACGAGCTCCTCGGGGTGATGCGGCTTGGCGATGAAGTCGTCGGCGCCGGCGTCGAGCGCCTTGGCGGCGATGGCTCCGTCGCGCTGGCCCGAGAGGAAGACCACGGCCGGCGGATGCGGCAGACGGCTGATCTCTTCGAGCACGGCGAAGCCGTCGAGGTCGGGCAACGCCGGGTCGAGCAGGACGAGGTGCACGTAGGACTCCCCGACGAACCGGAGCGCGGTCGCGCCTTTGTGGAATACCTGGGTGGAGAGCCCGGCGGTCAGGAGTTGGTCGGCGACCGCGGCGGCGAGGCTGCGGTCATCTTCAATGATGACCACCAAGGGCTTCTGCTTGGAGCACATGCAGAATCTTGGAAGGGGGTAAGACTAAGGGGTGGAGACATATGTAAAAAAGGGCGGAGGATTGCCAAGCCCGATTAACCATTGCTAATGGGAGGCATGATGAGCGACCTCCCCGAACCTTCCCCGGCCCGCAAATGGGCGATCCGTGCTTTTCTGGTGGCCTTCATCCTTTCGGCCGCCGGCATGGCCTGGTATGGCGTCCAGCAACAGCGCCTCCATGGCGCGAAGTCCGGGGGTAAATCCCCGAATCCCTACGAAGACCGTAGCCTCTTCGGCCGCTGATTCGGCGGCGAGGGGGCTTTTCTAAAAACTTGACCAGAGGGACATCGTTCCTACTTTCCTCACTTCCACCGACCGCCTCCTTCGTCTAGCCCGGTCCAGGACACCTCGTTTTCACTGAGGTAACTGGGGTTCGAATCCCCAAGGGGGCGCCAGGTGGAAGCTTTGACGAATCCGCCCCCCAAGAAGGGGCGGGCTCCGATTTCCGGGGTTATTCACATTACGCCTTGCTTTGGTTCAAAAAATATTGAAGTGTCATGGCGCCCCGAAAAACCACGGAAATGTTGATGAAACCCCCCTCTGAAAAGTCTGCCGGACGTCGCCCGAGTCGTCCTACTTTTCGCCCGCTTGATGCTCACGAGATCGAATTGACGGACTTCTTCGTCCGGATGGCAGCCATCATCGGCGTTCCCCGCTCCGTCGCCGAAATCTATGCGCTGCTCTATGCCTCCCCGGAGGCCTTGGATTTCGACCATATTCAGGGGCGCCTTGGCATTAGCAAAGGCTCTGTCAGTCAAGGACTTAAGTTTTTAAGAGACCATGAGATGATCCTGGCTCTCAAGGCCCCGGGTTCCCGCCGTGAACGCTGGCAGCCGACCCCCTCGCTGGCGGCTTCATTAGTCGCGCTCTTGCGCAGTCAAGTCCTGCCCACCCTGGAACGCGCCCAACCTTCTTTGCGACGTATCCTCGCCGCCGCCCAAGCGCGTGGCGATCAACCCGAAGTGATCGAACGCCTCACCCGGCTCAACCGTTGGAATAATCGAGCCCTCGAGCTCGCACCTTTGCTCCTTCCGCCTCCGGGCGCCTGACCTTTCTGCCGGCTCGGCCGGTGACAGTCTTCTCTTTCCGCACGTGCCCGCGAAATTCGCCTCCACGTGCGGTAGCCTGC
>SYID01000189.1 GCA_005798925.1 Verrucomicrobiota bacterium | reverse complement strand
GTCGACATCCCGCAGGAAGCCTTCATCAAGATCCTCAAGAACGAGGGCTGAACGCCCAGTTCGGGCTTTCCCTCCGGACGGCGCCCGCTAGTTTGGGGGCGTCCCCCATGTCTTTCTACTACCGTCGCAAGCTCCGCAAGATCGGCAAAGCCTTGCTGGAGTCCTCGGAGAAGGTGCATCTCTACCGCGGCGACGTCCTCACGCGCGAGGCGCTCAACGAGCAGCTCGAACTGGCCGACCAGCTCCGTGCCGCGATCCGGGACCGCAAGCGCGAGATCACCGAGGTCGAGTCGCTGCTCAACCGCCTGCATGACGTCCTGACCCGCAACGGCGGCCGGATCTACCCGCTGACTTCCGCCACCGACTACACCGACATGGTGATCATGGCGGCCATCGTGGCCGGCGCGATCCGCAGTTTCTTCCTCCAGCCGTTCAAGATCCCCACGAATTCCATGTGGCCGACCTACAACGGCATGACCGCCGAGGTGCGTTCCCCGGACGAACCGGCGCCCGACCTCGCGCGGCAGGTGCTCCAGACCTTGCAGTGGACTTGGACGCATGTCATCCCGGCCGAGGCCACCGGCGAGGTGGGCATCCCGATCGTGATGCAGCGCGGCGAACGCGGCATGGAATACGGCCTGCGCGCCCGCCAACGCACGGTCGACAGCGGGATCTTCGGCACCGGCGTCTGGAAGGGCGCCGCTGACAAGCATGAGCTTCAGGTCGGCACGCAGCTGCAGGCGGTGACGGTGCCGGCCGACTTCGGTTTCGAGACGGTCCTCCTCCGCACCTATTTTCCCGAGGAGGCGAAACTGAAGCTGCCTCGGCAGGATCAGGATCGCTGGCGCGTGGTCTTCGCCAAGGCCGCCCGCGAGGGGCGTATCCGGAGCGGCCCGAACGGCCCGGTGCTCCTCACCGGTCGTCAGGCGACCGCCGGCAAGACCTTGCTCAACTTTGACATCCTCACGGGCGACATGCTCTTCGTGGACCGGATGTCGTATCACTTCGTCGACCCGTCCCGGGGCGACACCTTCGTCTTCCGGACGAACACGATCCCGGGCCTTAACGACCAATACGGCCAGCCTTCGCAGAGCTATTACGTCAAGCGCCTCGCCGGCGTGCCCGGCCAGAAGCTCCGCGTGGGCGAGCAAGGCGAACTCTTCGTCGACGGCAAGGTCGTGACCTCGCCCGAGCCGATGGTGCTCAACAGCCGCCGCGCGATGGACCTAGGGTATTACGGTTATCTGCCGGACGCCGGCGGCGACCGCTACGCCATCCCGCTGGACCAGGAACACACGGTCTCGCCGAAGCATTACTTCGCGCTCGGCGACAACTCCGCCAACAGCTTCGACTCGCGCGGCTGGGGCGAAGTGCCGGCCGACGCCGTCGTCGGGAAGCCGCTCTTCATCCTGCATCCTTTCACGTCCCATTGGGGCCCGGCGAAATAGTGGGCGGACTCTGTCCGCCCAGGGGGCAAGTGGGCACGTGGGCAAGTTGACAAGGGGCTTGGCTCAACAGCCTTGCCAGCGTGTCCCCGTGTCACCATGCCCCCTGTGTAGCCATGCCTTGGACCCTCTATCGCCATTACAAGGGCAACCATTACCTCCGGCTCGGGGTCGCCGCGCATTCTGAGGACCTGTCGCCGCAGATCGTCTACCGTTGTCTGTATGATAATCCCGCGGCCCGTACGTGGGTCCGCCCGCAGCCGATGTTCGAAGGTGCGATCGAAGACGGCCGCCTGCGCTTCACGCCGGTGGGCCGGTTGCGTCTCGTGCGACCCGAAGACCTGCGCACCGTCCTCGCTTTCGGCTACGACGCGTGGAAGCACGGGAAGATCTTCGATCAATATTGCGCCGACAAGGATCAGGATCCTAACCATGTCCGGGGTACGCGTTACCTGCTCGAGGATGCGTCCGGTCAGCCGGTCTCCGCGCTGAATGTCCTGCGCTTCCGCGAAAGCCTCATCGGTCTGGCCTCCGTCGCGACCTCGCCGGATCAGCGGGGCAAGGGCTACGCCTCGCTACTGCTTCGCGCCGTCATGGAGCTGCATCGCTTCGCCCAGCCGGACGCGCGCTTCCTGCTCTTCTCCGAGGTCAAGCCGGCGATCTACGAGCGCCATGGCTTCCGCGTCCTGCCGACGGAACACCAGCGATTCCCGAAGTCCCTGGCGATGTCCACCGGCGACACGCCGCTGACCGCGACCGAAGCGGAATTCCTGAAGGCCTACTTCTAGCCGGAGGCTTACTTCTTCGCCGGGGAGGCGAGCGCGACCTTCGCGAGCCACTCGGCGATCTTCGGGTATTCGGAGGCCGCGAAGGCGTGGCCGACGCCGGTCATCTCGCTGCCGACGACCGTCGCGCCCGCGGCCCGGAGGGCCGCGGGGAGATGGCGGGTGTCATGCTTGTTGGAACCTTTTTCCGAGCCCCAGCAGACGTAGGCGAACCTGCCATTGAGGTCGGGCAGGGCGCCGAGCGACGTGTAGCCCGTCCCGCCGCCGTCGGCGAAGAGGAAGACGTTGAAGTGATCGGTCAGCCCAGGCCGGTCGCGCAGGCGCAGCATGCCGTCGATGGCGTGGGCGCCGTTGCTGAACCCGGCGATGACCGAACGCGACTTGTCGATGTGCGGGATGACCTTCGCGATTTCCTCCAGCATGAAGCGATGGTAGGCCCAGACCTGGACGTAGTCGCCGACCATGTTCGCTTGCTTGGGCTTGTTCGCGCCTTTGGGGTAGGGAAGGCCGACGAGGATGAAGTCACCCGCGGGCAGGAAAGCTCCGCTCGGCTGGTTGCCGCCTTCGCCGCCGCCCAGCCAGACGACCAGCGGATATTTCTTCGCCGCATCGTATCCCGACGGGAGTTTCAGGTGGCAGGCCGCGAGCGCGCCTTTGCGGTCCACGGTCAGTTCCGGGAAATCGAAGCGCAGCGTGGCACCTGGCGCGACCTGCGCCTTGAGCGCCGTGCGCGGCGCCGGCGGAGCAGGCCTGACCGCCTTATCCTGCGCCTGCAGTCCGAGGCTTATCGCTAGCAGGAGGCAGAGGCGGACGAGGCTCATCAGGTTCAGCGGAACGACTTCTTCCGCCAGGCGGCGTCGGCTTCGCGGTCGGTGCGGAATTCGATGACGCGGACGCCTTTGCCGCGGACTTCGAGGAGGCGGCGCAGGTCGCTCCAGCCGGCGGCGAGGTCGTGACGCACCTTATGGGCGGCGCAGAGCTTGCCGAGGTCGGTCGCCTGCGGGGTGCCCCAGAGCTGTTCGAAACGGGCGCTCTGCGCGACGGCGAGGTGGTTGAAGATGCCGCCGCCTTGGTTGTTGATCACGACGACCGTGAGGTCGCCGCGGTGGCCGTAAGCGGAGAGCAGGGCGTTGCTGTCGTGGAGGAAGGTCAGGTCGCCGCAGAGGAGTACGGTGCGCTTGCCGTCGAGCGAGGCGCCGAGCGCGGTCGAGACCGTGCCGTCGATGCCGTTGGCGCCGCGGTTGGTGAGCACTTCCGGTCCGGGCCCGGGTGGATGGTAGAACCACTCCACGTCGCGGATCGGCATGCTGCTGCCGACGAACAGGCGATCATCCGGTCCGAGCGCTTCTTCGAGCAGCGACACGACGCGGCCTTCGAACGGCCAGTCGACGTTCACGATGCGCGTGAGCTTCCTGGCGGCGGCCTTCTGGGCCGTCTGCCAGGCCTTGCCATAAGCCGAGGCGCTCGCCGCGACCTTGTCGCCCGCAGGCACGAGCAGGCCGTCGAGGCGGCTCCAGCGCGAATGCGTCGGGTCGGTGTTCTCGCCGGCGCGTCCCAATTGGATGACGGCGAGGTCGCCTTCCTTGAGCCAGGCGCGCAGGACCTTGCTGGTCGGGAGCGGCCCGACGAAGACCGCTGCCTGCGGACGGAGCGACTTGGCGGCTTTGATGTCGCGCAGGATGAGGTCGTAGCCCGAGACGAGCGTGGCGTCGCCGGCGAGGTCGCCGCGGAGCGTGCCGGCGCCGTCGGCGAGG
>SYID01000188.1 GCA_005798925.1 Verrucomicrobiota bacterium | reverse complement strand
GAAGCGGACGCCGCGCTCGACGAGGCGACGGGCGCAGAGCAGCTTGGCGCCGAGGTCGGACTTGCCATACATCTCGCGGATTTTCTCGGGCTCCTTGGAGATGTCGAAGGCGTCGGTGGCTGCCGTCTGCATGCGGAAGGCGAGCTCGAAGGACTCGATGCGGGCCTCGAGCTGTTCGTCCTTCTGGACGGTCTGCATGTGGCGCTCGTTGAGCTGGCGGACCAGGTCGAGCTGCTTGCGCTGGGCGTCCTGCGTGGTGAACTCGCTCTGGAGGTTGGCGATGATCTTGTTCGCCGGCGCGCCGGGGCGGAAGGAAGTGTTGGCGCCCTGGTAGAGGGAGGGAAGGAAGGCCGAAGCGCGCGCGTCGGAGCTGCCGCCGAGGGAGACGAAGCCCGGGAGATCCTGGCTTTCGGTGCCGAGACCGTAGAGGACCCAGGCGCCAAGGGAGGGCTTGGAGAGGATCGCCGAGCCGGTGTGCATCAGCTTGGCGGCCGGACCGTGGGCCGGAAGGTCCTGGTGCAGCGAACGGATGACGCACATCTCATCGGCCACGCCCTGGAGCTTCGGGAAGATCTCGCTGATCTCGAGGCCGGACTTGCCGGACTTCTTGAACTCGAAGGGCGTCGGGAAGAGCACGCCGTTCATGCCGGCGGCCGACATGTCGGCGAGCTCCTTCATCTTGGGCTTCGGGTCGAAGGTGTCGAGGTGCGAGGGAGCGCCGCCGGCGAAGATGTGGATGACGTGCTTGGCCTTGGCGGCGAGCGGGGCCTTGCGCGGCTTGAGGTTGGCCATCACTTCGGCCTGGGCGTCGCCGACCATGTAGTCGGCGATCATGGTGCCGAAGGCGAGCGTGCCCATGCCGAGGCCGGTCTGGCGCAGGAACTCACGACGAGAGTTGGGGGTCGGCACGTAGTTGCCGCAGCTGGAGTCTTTCATGGGGAGGTTGGGTTATAGGTTAATATGAGGGGTGTTTCTGAATACACAAACCAGATTCGAGTGGGGGGTTCAATTCAGATAGACGAACTCGTTCGAGCAGATCATGGACTGGGCCAGCATGACCCAGGGATTGGAAGGCTCCTTCCGGGAGACGATTTCGCCGTTATTCACGATTTTGCCCCCTTTGACCGCGGTCTCGATCTTGACCTCGGGGGTGGCGACGCCCTTGGATGCGACGGCCTTTTCCGCCTTGGTCTTCCTGGTCTTGGCGCTCCGGTCGGCCTTGCCGGAGACTTCCGGCTCGTCGATGTACCCCGCGATGCGGGTCACGAACTCCCGGGCGATCTGGCGCTCCTGGACCGTCGGGGAGCGCTGATACATGATACGGTAGAGCTGGGTGATCCGCTCGTCGTCGGAGGCGGCCTTGGCCATCTCCGGCCGGGCGTTCACGTTGCGCGCGACCTCGACGGCGAGCGGGTTGTTCATGAAGAAGAGGGCCTGCTGCGGGACGATGGTCGAGCTCCGGACGGAGTTGGTCATGTTCGGATCGGCGAAATCGAACTGGGACTGGAGCTCGCTGAGCTTGTCGCGGTCGATGAAGCCGTAGATGGTCCGGCGGTAGCTGTAAGGCTCGTCGGTGATGTTGACGGCGCGGCCGCCCATGGAACGGTCGAGCTTGCCCGAGAGCAGGAGCATCGAATCACGGATGCTCTCGAAATCGAGGCGCCGGAGGTTCGCGTGCCAGAGCAGCTTGTTGCCGCCGTCGACCTTGGTCGGGTCGACCGCGGACTTCTGGACGAGCAGCGGGTTGGAATTCGGGTTGGCCGACTGGCGGTAAGCCGCCGAGAGGAGGATGCGCTTGTGCATCTTCTTGACCGACCAGCCGCCTTCGACGAAGGCGGTGGCCATCCAGTCGAGCAGCTCGGGGTGCGTCGGGGGTTCCGACATGTTGCCGAAATCATCGGGGGTCGAGACGATGCCGGCGCCGAAGTGGTGGGCCCAGAGCCGGTTGACGAGCACGCGCGAGGTCAGGGGGTTGGTGCGGCTGGCGATGGCCAGGGCGAGTTCGCGGCGCCCGCTGCCTTCGTAGAAAGGCAGGCGGTCAGGGCCGGCGAGGACCTCGAGGAACTGACGGGGCGCCAAGGAGCCGCGCTTGTTGCGGTCGCCGCGGATGTAGACATAGCTGTCGCGGGGTTTCTCGACGTCGGTGACGACCATCGCGGTGCCGGGGCCGCCCGGATGGGTGATGTCGAGCGCGTTGATGTCCGCGAATTTGAAATACTTGGCGGGCTTGTTGTTGTTGACGAAGGTGGAGGAGATCGGGACCTGCCAGCTGTCGCAGTAGTCACGGGTCTCGGCGAGGCGCTCCAGGGCCGTGACGGCGCCGAGCTCCTCCACGTTCGGCAGCGGCCAGGGGAAGGCGGCGAGCTGCGCGACGGCGGGATCGTCCTTCTCGCCCCGGCGGCCGGGCTTGCTGCGGAGCTGGATGTGGGCGAGGATCTTCTCACGCTGCTGCTTGAAGGCGGCCTGGTAGGCCAGCGCGACCTCGTCGATCGTGCGGGGCTTCAGGCCGCGCAAGGCATCGGCGATCAGGGGGTTGACCGGGCTCTTCTTGTCGGCGAGCGCCTCGGCGAGGATGGCCGGGGCGCGGGCGGCGAACTCGTCGGCGGGGATCCGCTTGAGACGCACCATCGGGCCGGTGATCGGGTGATCCGGACGGGCCATGACGGCGGCGAAGGAGGGATCGAGCTCGCGGCTCTGGCCGAGGTCGTACTTCTTGAGGATGTCGAAGCCGGCGGTGGAGCGGAAGCCGCCGACCATCGCGGCCATGGCGCGCGGCCCGAATTCGCGGTGGAACGCGGCCTGCATGCCGGCGAGGTGCTTGTAATAACCTTGGGCGGTCTCGTCGATGAGGGCGGCGAGGCGCTTCTGGTAGTCGAGCCGCTCGGCGCTGCTCGGCGCGTCCTTGCCGACCTGCAGGGTCTCCCGGATCACGGGATTCTGCTGCGGCTCCGCGACGGAGGCGAAGATACCGTGAAGGGAATAGTAGTCGGCGGCCGGGATCGGGTCGAACTTATGGTCGTGGCAGCGCGAGCAGGCGACGGTCAAGCCAAGGAAGCCCTTGGTGGTGGCGTCGATCCGCTCGTCGATGGTGTCGTCGTTGTTCTGGAAGCGCTTGCCGACGGTGATGAAGCCGAGGGCCGCCAGGCGGGGGTCGTCCTTGGTCAGGTCGGGCAGGCGGTCGGCGGCGAGCTGTTCGATGATGAACTGGTCGTAAGGCTTGTCGGCGTTGAAGGCGGCGATGACGTAGTCGCGATAGGTCCAGGAGCTGTCAAAGGTCTCGATGGTGCCGTTACGCTTGAGGCCCTTGGTGTCGGAGTACCGGGCGGTGTCGAGCCAGTGACGGGCCCAACGTTCACCATAGTGCGGCGAGGCGAGCAATCGGTCCACGGTGCGCTCGACGACGGCGGCCACGGCGCGCGCAGGCTGCCCGCGGCGCACGGCCAGGGAGTCGAACGTCATGGCGCCGTCGTACTCGCGGGAGAAGGCGTCGACTTCGGCGCTGGTGGGGGGGAGGCCGATCAGGTCGTAGGAGAGGCGGCGCAGCAAGGCCTCGCCGTCGGCGGCCGGGCTGGGCTTGAGGCCCTTCTCGTCGAGCTTGGCCAGGATGAAGGCGTCGATCTCGTTCTGGCACCAGGCGGGATCGGAGAGCTTGGTCGGGACGGCGACGGGGTTGACGGGCTGGAACGCCCAGTGCGACCGCGCCTTGTCGGACAGGCCGGTCAGCTTGGCGCCGCCGGCTCCGACCGGCGCGGGAGCGCCCATCTTGATCCACTGTTCGATCAATGCGATCTGCGTGGAAGAAAGCTTCGCGCCGGCCTTCCGGGGCGGCATCGAGATGTCAGGATCGCCCTGATGGATGGCGACGACGAGAAGCGACTTCTTCAGGTCGCCCGGGACGACGGCGGGACCGAGGTCCCCGCCGGCCAGCATCCCCTGACGGGAATCCATGATGAGTCCCCCCTTGGAGACGCCCTTCTCCTTGGAATGGCATTCGTAGCAGCGCTCGGAGAGAATCGGGCGGATGTTCTTCTCGAAGAATTCGAGGCCGGCGGGATCCATCTTCTCTTCGGTCGGCGCGGCGGCTGACGCCGTGGCGGCGGTCAGCGCCAAGGCGAGGAAACGGATGGACGGACGCGAGATAGGCATGACGGGAGGGGGGGGAATGGGAGAAAATCGGGGGAGGGTTTTCTCTGAGTATTTATACTCCTCGAAGCGTGGAAGGTTTCAACCAATTCATGCTCCCTTCGCCCGGGGGGCTGAAAGATTGTCAAAAACCTGTCAAAAAAACCTGCCTGGCCGGAAAAACAAGGAAGCCGGCCTTAGGGCCGGCTTCCGGAAAGCAACCCGACCCGAGCGGGTCAGTTGACGTAGATGAACTCGTTGGAGAGCAGGAGGGCCTGCACGAGCAGCTCGGTCGGGGTGAGCGGATCGCGGGACACCATCTCTCCCACGTTGCGCAACATGCCCTCGGCGCCGCCGCCGGTCACCGCCATCATCATGCTCTCTTCCCCGTCCGGAGCCATCACCGGCGCGCCCTTGGTGGAAGGAGCGGCGGCACGGACGGCCGGCGCGGCCGCCTTGCCTCGCTCGCCGGAGCGGGCAGAGGGCTTGGAAGCGTAGCTCGCGGCGGCCATCTTCTGCTTGTTGATGAATTCCTGGGCCATGCGGATCTCGTTGGAGGAGGGACGACGCTGGAACATGCAACGGAACATGGCGACGATGCGCTGATCTTCGGACATCGCGTTGACCACGTCCTTCCGGGCGGCGACGGCGCGGGCGGCCTCGACCGAGAGGGCGTTGTTCATGAAGAACAAGGCCTGCTGCGGGACGATGGTGGAGTTGCGCTTGGTGTTCGGCTGGTCGGGGTCCCCGTAGTCGAACTGCGAGAGCGTGTCGCTGAGCCGGCGGCGGTCGACGTAGCCGTAGAGGCTGCGGCGGTAGCTGAAAGGCTCGTCGGTGATGTTGGCGGGCTGGCCGCCGACGGTGGGCACCATCTTGCCGGTCAGCATGACGAGGGAGTCGCGGATCGACTCGAAGTCGAGGCGACGGAGGTTGCCGCGCCAGAGGAGGCGGTTGCCCGCGTCGACCTTGAGCGGATCGGCGCCGACCTTCTTCGTCGTGAACGGATTGGCCGTCGGATCGGAGTCGAGGCGATAGGTGCTGCTGAGCACGATCATGCGATGGAGCCGCTTGGTGGTCCAGCCGTTCTCCATGAAATCGGCGGCCAGGTAGTCGAGCAGCTCGGGATGCGAGGGCTTCTCGGCCATGTTGCCGAGGTCGTCGGGGGTGTTCACGAAGCCTTCGCCGAAATGCTTCGTCCAGATGCGGTTCACGGCGACGCGCGCGGTGATCGGATTATCCTTCGAGACGATGGACTGCGCGAACTCGTAACGGCCGCTGCCATCGACGTAAGGACGGCGCTCGCCCACGGTGAGGATCTCCAGGAACTGACGGGGGACGATCTCACCTTTGAGGTTCTTGTCGCCTCGCTTGAAGACGTGGCTGTCCTTCGGGGCTTCGGAGTCCTGGACGGCCATGGCGTGACCGGGGACGCCGGGGTGCGAGAGACGCAGCTCGTTGATCTGCGTGTGGCGGAAGTAGGCCACCGGCGCGCGGTTGCCGATGCCGCCGTAGATCGGGCGGTTCTGCCAGTCCTGGCAGAACTTGCGGGTGCTGAAGAGCGAGATCATGTCCTCGTTGTCGAAGATCTCGTCATACGAAGGGATGGCCCACGGATAGCCGGTGAGCTGGGCGATGGCGGGCGAGGTCTTCTTCCATTCGTCGCCGGGCTTGGCGAGCAGGGCGAGGTGGGCGAGGATCTCGGCCTTCTTGTCGTTGTAGACCTTCTGATAGGCCGCGGCGACGTCGTGCATGCTCTTCGGCTTGAGGTCGCGGAGGGCGGCCGCGATGTAAGGGTTCACCTGGTTGTCGGGGTCGGCGATGAACTCCTTCAGGACGATCGGGGCGCGCTCGGCGAAGTAGACGACGGGCACGGCGGCGAGGGCGGCGAAAGGACCGGTGATCGGCGAATCCTTCTGGATGCGCATCGCGGCGAAGTCGGTGTCGGACTGGAGGTCGATCTTGTAGCGATCCGAGAACTCGCCGGCCTCGGAGGAACCTCCGCGGACGCTGGCGATCATGAGGCGGCCGGCCATCTCGCGGTCGTAGCGGGCGCGCGTCTCGCGCATGTAGCGGAAGAAGCCGGCGACCTGCTCGTCTTGCAGCTGGTTGAGCCGCTTCATGAAATCGGAGCGGGCGGCGGCCGTGGCCGGCGTCGCGGCGATCGGGGCCTGGTGCAAGGGCTCGACGATGGAGGCGAAGATGCCGTGCAAGGAGTAGTAGTCCTTGATCGGGATGGGGTCGAACTTATGGTCGTGGCAGCGCGAGCAGGCCACCGTCAGGCCGAGGAAGGCCTTGGTGGCGGTGTCGATGCGCTCGTCGATGGTGTCATGGATGTCGTCGAAGCGCTTGCCGACGGTGATGAAGCCGAGCGCGGCGAGACGGGGATCGTCGGGAGAGATGTCCGGGATGCGGTCGGCCGCGAGCTGCTCGATGACGAACTTGTCGTACGGCTTGTCCTCGTTCATCGCGTTGATGACGTAATCCCGGTAGGTCCAGGCGTAGGCGTAGCGGTAATCCCGGAACAGGCTGTCGCCTTGGTCGACCTGCAGGCCGCGGGTGTCGGAATAACGGGCGGTGTCGAGCCAGTGGCGGGCCCAGCGCTCGCCGTAATGCGGCGAGGCCAGCAAGGCGTCGACCTGCTTGGTGATGACCGCTTCGGCGGCGCCGGCCGGACGACCGGTGCGGGCGGCGAGGGAGTCGGCGAGGAGAGCGTTCTCGTAGGCCTTCACGAAGCCCTCGACCTGTTCCGAAGTGGGCGGCAGGCCGATCAGGTCGTAGGACAAGCGACGGAGGAAAGACTCGGGGTTAGCGACGGGGTTGGGCTGGATGCCCTTCTCTTCGAGCTTGGCGAGGACGAAGGCGTCGATGGGATTCTTGACCCAGGCCTTGTTCTTCACTTCGGGCACCGGGTACTTCTTGATGGGCTGAAAAGCCCAATGTTCGCGGGCCTTCCCGGTGAGGCCGGTGAGCTTGGCCGCGCCGCCTCCGGGCATCGGAGCGCCCATCTTGACCCACTGCTCGAGAAGCGCGATCTTGTCGTCCGGCAGCTTGCCGCCGGTCTTCTTAGGAGGCATGGCAAACTCCGGGTCGGTATATTGGACCGCCTTGATCAGCAGGGATTTCTCGAGGTCGCCGGGGACGACGGAAGGGCCTTCGTCACCGCCCTTGTAGGCGCCGTCACGGGAATCGAGGATGAGTCCTCCTTTGGAGGAATTCTTCTCGGCGGAGTGGCATTCGTAGCAACGATCGATGAGGATCGGTCGGATGTTCTTCTCGAAGAACTCGAGGCCTTCCTTGGAGGGCGTGGCTTCGTCGGCGGCGGCGGCGAAGGAAGACGCCAGCAGCGAGCAAGCGAGGACGGTTTGACGGAGCGAAGGCATGGTCGTGTCTGGAGAAAACGGGGTGTGAAGCAAAGGGCGGGCAACCCTCAACAAGTGTGAAACATAGCCTTCCGGACACAAGAATCAAGCCCCTGCGGGCATTCGGATTGATAAGAAACACCCTATGCCGACAATCCAACCGAGACCGATGCGTATTCTCATCGCCAACGACAAGTTCAAAGGGGCCCTGGCGGCCGAAAACGTGGGATTTCATCTCAAAAAAGGCCTGGAAAAGGCGTTTCCGGGGGCGTCCTTCGATCTCTGCCCCATCGCGGACGGGGGCGAGGGCACGGCTCGAGCCATGACCACCGCGCTTGGCGGCGTCTGGACCAGCTGCGCCACGATCGACGCCCAAGGCCGGCCGGTCGAGGCAGGCTTCGGCTGGGTCGCCGCCTCCGCGACGGCGGTCATGGAAATGAGCGCCGCCAGCGGCCTGGCCTTGGTCGAGGACATCGATCTTAACCCAATGCAGGCCAGCACGTTGGGCACAGGAAACCTGTTGCTTTCCGCCCTCCGTAACGGGGCCCGACGCATCCTGATCGGCATCGGGGGACGCGCGACCAATGACGGCGGCCTCGGGGTGGCCGTGGCCTTGGGCTATCAGTTCAAGCGAGACGGACGGGCTTTCACGCCTACCCTCGCGACGCTCTTGGAGGCCGATGAGCTGCGACGCCCTCCCGCCCTTCCTGGCTGCGAGCTGATCGTGGCCTGCGACGTCGACAATCCCCTCCTGGGGCCGCGCGGGGCGACCCGCGTCTACGGCCCCCAGAAAGGCGTCCGCGACTTCGCCTGGTTCGAAAAGAGGCTTGAGCACCTCGCCGACCTGGCGCGCCGAGACCTGGGCGCCGATCATCGCGCCGTCCCGGGCGCCGGCGCGGCCGGCGGCCTCGGTTTCGGGCTCATGACATTCCTCGGCGGACGACTCGTCGGGGGTTTCGACATGGTCGCCGCGCAGGTCGGGCTCGAGGCGCGCGTCGCGGCGGCGGACCTCGTGATCACCGGGGAAGGCCGGCTCGACGGACAGAGCCTGCAAGGCAAAGGCCCCGTCGGCGTGGCCCGGCTCGCGCGGCGGCTGGGGAAGAAAATCGTCGGCGTCGCCGGCGCCGTCGAGGACACGGCGGCGTTACGGGCGCAGTTCGACCTGCTGATCCCGGTGAAGCCGGCCGACATGCCGCTGGCCGAGGCGATGCGACGCACCGGGGAGCTGCTCGAGGCGGCGATGACCGCGCGAACGCCGGCGCTGCGCGCCCTCAGCCCTTGAAGATCGGGATCGGGACGCCTTTGCCGTCGACGGTCGCGTAGAATGGCCGGCCTTCGATATCGAAGGCGGTCTTCGGGCTGATGCCCATCGCGCGGAAGATCGTGGCATGCATGTCGCTGATGGCGACCGGGTCCTTGATCGCGACGAGCGGACGTTCGTCGGCCGTGGCGCCGTGGACATGGCCCTGCTTCACGCCGCCGCCGAACATGACGACGCTCGTGCCGCCGGTGAAGTGGCGATGCAGGCCGTAGTGGTCGGGACTCGTGATGACGCCGGACTTGTTGAAGGCCTGGTCCTTGGCCTGCGAACCCGGGCGGCCTTCGATCATGGCGTCGCGGCTGAACTCGCTGGCGATGACGACGAGCGTGCGGTCGAGCAGCCCGCGCTGCTCGAGGTCGCGGATGAGGCGCGCGATCGGCCGGTCGATCTCGGCGTGCAGCTTCGCGACGGTCTCATGGCCCTTGCCGTGCGTGTCCCACTGGAAGAACGGCACGTACTCCGTGGTGACCTCGACGAAGCGCGCGCCGCTCTCGACGAGCCGGCGGGCGAGCAGGCAGCCGCGACCGAAGCGGCCGGTGTCGTAATCCTTCTGCGCCTCCGGCGTCTCCAAGGAGATGTCGAACGCGGCGCGCTCCTTGGCGCTGAGCAGGCGGTAGGCGTTGTCCATCGAACGCAGCATGGACTGGTGCTGATGGTCGCTGAGCAGGTCGCGGTCCGGCGAGGCGTCGACCAGGCGGCGGAACTCGCGGTCGCGGTTGACGAAGCGGCCGGCGTCCATGCCCTTCGGCGGGCGCACCGCGGCGGCGGCTTCCTCGGGGAACGGGAGGTTCATCGGACCGTATTCGCCGCCGAAGAAACCGGCGGTGGTGAAGGCCTTGAGCTCCTCGCTCTCGCCGACGCCTTCGAGGCGCTGGCCGATGTTGACGAAGGCCGGCATGACCGGGTTGCGCGGACCGAGCACGCGGGCCATCCAGGCGCCGATGTGCGGGCACGCGACGGTCTGCGGGGGGACGTAACCGGTGTGCCAGTGGAACTGGTGTCGCGAATGCAGGATGCTGCCGAGGTCAGGCTGCACCGCCGAGCGGATCAGCGTGCCGCGGTCCATGACCTGGGCGATGTTCTCCAATCCTTCGCAGATGCGGACGCCGTCCACCGACGTCGGGATCGCCGGGAAGGTGCTGAGCACGCGGTCGTAGGTGAGTCCCTTTTCGTAGGGCGCGTAGCGCTTCGGGTCGAAGGTCTCGGGCGCGGCCATGCCGCCCGCGAGCCAGATGAGTACGCAGGCGTCGGCGGTCGCGGCGGGCTGGACGAGTTTCTCGCTCTCGGCGAGGAGGCGCGGCGCGCCCATCGAAAGCGTCGCGGCGCCGGCGGCGCCGAGCATCCGCAGGAATTCGCGCCGGGCCAGCGGCTCGGGCAAGGACGGGTCAAGCGGCAAAGGGGAGTTCATGGCGGTCAGCGGATGGTCTGGAATTCTGGGAGCATGCAGACGGCCCACAGGAGGTCCGCGATGCCGGGCTCGGCGAGCTCGGCCCCGACCATGCCGGCGGCGACCTTGAGCTCGTCGGCGGAAGGTGCGCGGCTCAGCGCGGAAAGGTAGAGCCAGCGGACGAGCGCCTCGGGCGAATCCCACGCGCGCTGCTTCAGCTTCGCGGCGCCGGCGGCCAGGAGGTTCGTGAGCGCCTGGCCGTTGGCGAGGTCGATGGCCTCGAGGGTGCTCAGTTCGTTCGGGCGCATGGACACGATCTGCTCGCGATTCGGCCGGCCGAGCGCGCGCTGCAGGAGATCGGAGCGGGTAAGGCTCGCCCGGGCGGGCAGGCTGCTCACGCCGGCGACGCCGGCCAGCATCTCGGCCATGCGGCCCTCGGCCTTGCGCCAAGCCGCGCCGCGGACGAGCGCGACGGGCGCCCAGACGACGCCGGCCGGCTTCGGCTTGGCCTTGCCGGCGGCGAAGGCGCCGCGGGCGTTAGGCAGGCTCGCGCTCCATTCCCAGGCGGCGTCGGTCGCGAGCCTCACGCGGGCGCCGCCCTTGAGCTCGACGTTGGCCTGGAAGAAAAGCGCCGCGGAATTGGGTCCCTTGCCGGCGTTGCGGCCGACGACAAGGATCTGGTTCGTGCCCTTGAGCAGGGCGGAGCCGAGGTCGAAGCTCTTCGGGTCCGCCCAGTCTTCGCCCTCGCCGATCTTCTTGCCGTTGACGAAGAGCTCGAAGGCGTTGTCGCACGTCACGACGCAGACCGCGGACTCGACGTCGGCGTCCAGCGTGAGCTGCCGGCGGAAGGAACGCGCCTCACCGGCCGCGGGGACGCGGCCGCCGGCGAGGTCGCCGGACCAGATCGCGGCGGCGAGCAGCGGCTCCACGACGGGCTTCTGCGGGGCCGCGGCGACCGGGGCGGCGCGGGGCACCTTGAGCTCGACCTTGGCGGGCGTCGTGCCGGTGAGCCGCCAGACGGCGTCGACGAACTGCTCGGCGGTGAGGCGCTTGGCGCGCGGGCCGCGGTAGACGTAGCCCTTGTCCTCCGCGTCGCGGGCGAGGACCTCGGCGCGCGACTGGTAAGCCTCCGAGGTGGCGATGAACTCAAGGACGGCCTTGAGGTCGTAGTTCGCGTCGACGAGGTGGTTGGCGAGGACGTCGAGCAGGTCCGCGTTCCACGGCGGGGTGTCCATCGCGTCGGTGGGATGGACGACGCCGCGTCCCATCAGCCGGTGCCACAGGCGGTTGACGATCGTGCGCTGGAAACGGCCGTTCTCGGGATGCGTGACGAGCGCGGCCAGCTGGGCGAGCCGCTCGGAACGCGGCTTGGAACCGTCGACCTGGCCGAGCTCGGGGTAAGGCCAGGCGGCGACGGCGGCCTTGCCGGTCGGGATGTCGCAGCGGACGAGCTCCATCGGGCGCTCGGCGAAGATCGCGGCGAGGCCGTAGGCGTCGCGCAGCTTCCAGCGGTCCACGAAACTATCGTGGCAGGAGGCGCACTTCATGTTGATGCCGAGGAAGGCCTGCGAGACGCTCTGCGAATACTGCAGCTCGGGGACCTGCCCGGCGCTGACGGCGCCGCGCCAGACGATGCCCTTGGCGAAGCCCTCGCTGTCGGCGGAAGGCGCGACGAGCTCGCGCGCGAAGCGGTCGTAAGGCTTGTTGGTCAGGAGCGAGACGTAGAGCCAGCTGGTGATCTGCTTGCGGCCGCCGTCGATGTAGCCGGTGCCGGCGTAGTCGTTGCGGAGGAGGTCGTTCCAGAACACCATCCAGTGGTCGGCGTAATCGACGTCGCGGGCGAGGAGCGCGCGCACCAGCCGCGCGCGCTTGTCAGGCCGGTCGTCGGCCGCGAAGGCCGCGGCCTCCTCGGCGGTGGGCAGGAGGCCGATGAGGTCGAGGTGCGCGCGACGCAGGAACGCGGCGTCGGAAGCCCGCGCCGGCGCGGGCGCGCCCTTGGCGGCGAGCCAGCCGTCGAGCACGCGGTCGATCGGATGCGGGCGGCCG
>SYID01000021.1 GCA_005798925.1 Verrucomicrobiota bacterium | reverse complement strand
GGGAGACGACGTCGCCCATGCCCAGGATACGCTGGGCCATGCGGTCGGGGTGGAAGGTGTCGAAGTCCGAGGACTTCTCGCCCGTGCCCATGTAGCGGATCGGGACGCCCGTGACGGACTTCATCGACAGCGCGGCGCCACCACGGGCGTCGCCGTCGAGCTTGGTCAAGATGATGCCGGTGAGCGGCGTGGATTCGTGGAACTTGGCGGCCACGTCGACGGCCTGCTGGCCGAGGGCGGCATCGGCGACGAGGAAGACCTCGTGCGGCTGGAAGGCGTCGCGCACGCGGCGGACTTCCTCCATCAGGTCGCCGTCGATCTGCAGGCGGCCGGCGGTGTCGACGATGACGAGGTCCGCGGCAGCGGCTTCGGCGTCCTTGACCAGGCGGCCCACCATCGCGGCGACGTCGGTCGCGGCGCGGTCGGCGCGGAAGTCGAAGCCTTCGTTCTTCGCGAGGGTCTCGAGCTGGTCGATGGCCGCCGGGCGGCGCAAGTCGGCGGCGACGAGGGAGGGCTTCCGGATGCCTTCCTTCTTCACGAGGTGCTTGGCGAGCTTGGCGGCGCTGGTGGTCTTGCCCGAGCCCTGGAGGCCGACGAGGAGCACGCGGAGCGGGCGGCGGGGGTCGATCGGGCGTTCGCCTTCGCCGAGGAGCTTCGTGAGCTCGTCGGACACGATCTTGACCGCCATCTGGCCCGGGTTGACGGATTCGATGACCGCCTGGCCGAGGCAGGCGACCTTGACACGTTCGGTGAAGTCCTTGGCGACCTTGAAATTGACGTCGGCGGACATCAGCGCCGAGCGCACCTCGGTCAGCGCCGGGGCGATGTTCTCCTCGGTGAGCTTGGAGAGCCCCCGGAGGTCGCGGAGGGCCTTGGTGAGTTTGTCGGTGAGGTTGGCGAACACGGAAGTCGGGGACTAAGAGTATGGAGTATCGAGTATGGAGTCTCGGGGGACTGCCGAAGGGGGGAGAGTAAAGGCGGTCGGGAATGGAGTATCGAGTATAGAGTAGCGTGAAAAGGGCTTCCCCCGCCCAAAATGCCGCCTTCTGCCACGGCTGACTATGAACGGTCAGTGGAAAGCCTTTCCCGGTCCTGCCTCATGCGGATAACGCCCCCTATGAGTCGTCCCAGTTCTTCGGCCAAGGCCCGGAACTTAGCGACATCCTCTTGGCTGACCGCTCCGATTTCATGGGCGATCTCCACCTGAGTCTCGAGTTCCGCCAGGGATGCCCGCGCGATGACGATGAAGCGTAGTGATTCCTTATTGGTGCTCCGCTCGTCGCCTTCGGCGATGTTCGAGGCGATAGAAATGGCCGCACGGGTCATCTGGTCGCAGAGCGTGTATTTTCGCGAAAGCCCGGGTGTCTCGCAGAGGCGATAGATCGAGACGGCCATCAGCTTGGCTTTTTGCCAGACGAGCAGGTCGCGATAAGTCTTCACCGGGCCGAGGGGTGCGGAAGGTTTCATCGCCTCGAGTGAAAGGTTTGGTGGCAAGAGGTCACTTGCGGCCGCATCGGCTATTCCCTGAAGGGAGGCACCCACTCACTCCTCCGGCATTAACCCTATACTCGATACTCCATACTCGATACTCGCGAAGTCCGCTACTTGCCTTTCGTCCGGTTTCCCGTCTTCTTCGCCTCATGGAAATCCTCATCATGGGCTGCGGCACTTCGCAGGGCTGTCCCTTGCCCGCCCATGACAACCCGGGGCTGGACCTGAAGGAGGAGCGCAACTGGCGCGCCCGGACGAGCATCCACGTCGTCATCGAGGGCCATCACGTCCAGGTCGACGCCGCCCCGGAGTTCCGGACACAGTGCCTGAAGTACGATGTCCGTGAGGTCGACACGTTCATCCTCACCCACGGTCACGCCGACCATGTGCTCGGCATGGACGACCTTCGTCAGTTCTGCACGAACAAGGGCGGAGCAGCCATCCCGGCTTACTCGACCGAGGCCGGCCTCGAGCGCATCAAGGCCATCTTCCCTTACGCCGTCGGCAAGCCGCAGGCCTCGGGCTACGTTTCGTTGGGTCTCAATCTCATGCCCTCGAAGCTCGTCTTGCCCGGCGGCGGCATCATCCGCTCGACCCTCCTGCCGCACGGCAACGAGTCCACGCTGGGGCTCGTCTTCGAAGAACCTTCGACGGGCATGAAGTTCGCCTATTACACTGATTGCCGCGCGATGACCGAGAAGTCCCTCGAGCTCGGTGAGCATGCCGACCTCGCGATCCTCGACGGCCTCCGTCCGAATCCGCATCCGACGCACATGACCGTCGATCAGGCCTGTCAGGCGGCGCATGACCTGCGCGCCAAGCGGGCGTTGCTCACGCACATGACGTATCAGATCGATTACGCCACGTATACGGAGCAGCTGCGGAAGACGCACCCCAAGGTCGGCCTTTGCTACGACGGCCTTCGGATCAAGCTCGGCGCCTGAGCGGGTACGAAAAAGGGCGCCCGCCGGGCGCCCTTTGTCTTCCGGATCTGAGCGGGCTCAGAGTTCGGTGATGACGAGGTTGCGGAACCAGCAGGGGTCGCCGTGCTCGGTGAGCATCAGCTTACCCTGGCCGGGGCCGAAACCCTGCTTGTTCTTGAACTTGCTCTTCGCGATCGCGGCCTTCCATGCCTCGGACTTCGTGTCGGCCGAGGAGCTCAGCTTGCCGTTGAGATAGTGCTCGATCTTGCCGTCCTTCGCCACGACGCGGCTCTGGTTCCATTCGCCGATGGGCTTCTTGGCCTTGTCCTTGGCGGAGTCGACGAGGTCGTAGATGGAGCCCGTGTTGTGGCTGCCGCCGCGGAGGCCGTCGGGGTGGCCGTCGTCGTCGATCATCTGGTATTCGACGCCGAGCCATTCGCCCTTGCCCTTGGCGTCCTTGATGTTGGTGACCCAGTATTTGATGCCGTTGTTGCCCTTGGCTTCGAGGCGCCATTCCCAGGTCAGTTCGAAGTTCGCGTATTCCTTCTTCGAGATCAGCGCGCCGGTGCCCTTCTGGGGCGCGAGGTGGATGACGCCGCCCTCCTGGGTCTGCCAGCCGCCGGCGGGGGCGCCGCCGTTGAGGTCGGTGAAGTCGGCCAAGGTGAGGGTGGCCTTTTCGCCGGCGAAGAGGGCGCTCGTGGCGAGCAGGGAGAGGAGCAGGGATTTCATGAGGGGATGGGCGTTATGGGGGATTTCCGGTCCGATTTGAAGTCCTTTGTCGGTGGTCAGGGCAGGACCTTGATTTCCTTGAGCCAGACGAGCGCCTCGGCCTGCCATTTATCCCATGAGGGGCCCTTGTAGCCGTTGAGGCCGTGGCCGCCGTTGGGGAGTTCGACGAGGCGGGTCGGGAGACCGGCCTTCTGCTGGGCGGCGAAGAACATCCGGCTGTTCTCGATATCGACGACTTTGTCATCGACCGCGTGCGCCAGGAAAGCGGGCGGGGTGCCGGCCTTCACGTGCTTCTGCGTCGAGAAATATGCCGGGAGGTCGGCGGCGGGCGTCTCGCCCAGCAGGTTCTTCTTCGAGCCGCGGTGCACGCCGACATCCATGCTGATGACCGGATAGATGAGGATCGAGAAGTCGGGGCGGCTGCTCTCGCGGGCGATCGCGTCGGTGGTCTTGCCCTCGCCGAGGTCGAAGTGCACGGTCGCCGTCGAAGCCAGGTGGCCGCCGGCGGAGAAGCCGATGATGCCGACCTTCTTCGGGTCTATCTTCCATGCGGCCGCGTTCGCCCGGACCGTACGGAGGGCCCGCTGGGCGTCGAGGAGGGGCACGTAAGGACGTCCGGCAGGCAGGCGGTATTCGAGGACGATGCCGGCGATGCCATGGGCGTTGAGCCATGTGGCGATGCCGTGGCCTTCGCCTTTGGTCACCAAGCCACCGTAGCCGCCGCCGGGACAGATCACGATCGCGGGGCCGTTCGGCTTCTCAGGCAGGTGCACCGTGAGCTTCGCCTTGGAGGAATCGGAGAACTTGCCGTTGCCTTCGGGCGCGTCGCCCGGCCAGAGCGGCAGGGTTTCGGCGGCGAAGCAGGAAGCAGTGAGCGCGAGCAGGGCGATGAGGGGGCGCATCGGGTTTAGAGGGGTAGGGTTAGGGGTTGGGGTAGGGGTAGGTTTAAAGGCGATGCACGGGCTAGGCAGGCACAAAAAAGCCCCGGAGGTCCGGGGCTTTCGCTGACATGCCTGACGGCTTACTTGCCGAAACCGGCGGAGGGCTTGCCGTCGGCCTCGAGCT
>SYID01000187.1 GCA_005798925.1 Verrucomicrobiota bacterium | reverse complement strand
TGAACGGAATGGAGGGCTGCATCGATGACCGAACTCAAAGTTCCGCCACCCGAAGCGATTTAATCCACTCAAAGGGAGACCGGAGACCGGGAAGTTACCTGCGGCTTTTGGTAGGGATGACCGGCCCGGTCATCCGTGGGCGCGCGGGCCGCACGCCCCCTACCTTTGATGGACTCCCGGCCAATCATCCGGTCTCCCTCTGCTGCCCCCTTTGAGCCCTGCCTCTTCCCCTTGCCCACGTGTCGACTTGCCAGCGTGTCCCCTCGCGCAAGCGCGTGTCCCCATGTCACCTTGCCCACGTGCCCCCTCTCATCGCCGCCTTACTTATCAGCGGCGATGAGCTCCCATCCCTTGCGATAACTCTTCGTCAACAGTGCCTCGGCCTCGGGCTTGCCCGGGAATTTCATGTTGGCGACGTCCCATTCGAGCTTCACGCCGCTGTTACGCGAGGCGATGTTGCCGAGCTGCACGGCCTCGGTCAGAGGGCCGGCGTAGGCGAAATTATCCGTGGTCTCGTGTCCGTCGACGATGGCGTCCACCCAGGCGTGGTAATGGCTGGAGCCTTCGACGATGTCCGTCAGGTCGACGGCGACCTTGTCCGTCGGCTTGTCCTTGGCGCGGGCGCGCCGGGTGAGTTCGCCGGGATTGAGGTTCTTGCCGAACTTCTCCTCGGGGAACAGCGAGGGCAACGCGTAGTGGGGGAGCAGCATGACGCCTTCTTCGCCGATGAAGATCGAGCCGGCGGCGGGGAACTGCTTGCCGGCGGGCATGCGCGCCAGCGCCAAGTCGGGCAGGCGTCCGCCGTCATACCACGTGACCTTGATGGTATCGCCCTTGGTGTATTCGGTGCCGGCGAAGGTCCACTCGATGGTCTGCTCGCGGCACCAGGTCTGCGGGTTGGAGCCGACGCTGTCCGCTTTGACGTTGAGCGGGTTGCCTAGCTTCAGCGCGGTGAAGACGGGGTCCAGCAGGTGGCAGCCGAAGTCGCCCATGGTGCCGCAACCGAAGTCCACCCAGTCGCGCCACTTGAAGGGGTGATAGACGTCCGGCGCGAACTCGCGCGCGGGCGCGCAGCCCAGCCAGAGGTCCCAGTTGACGCCGGCGGGCACGGGGCCTGACGCGGGCGCGGCCGTCAGGTTGGTGTAACGGTTGCCGGTGTTCGGGTGCCAGCTGTGCACGGCGAGCACCTTGCCGATCCGGCCGGTCTGGATGAGCTTCACGCCGGTGCGGTATTCCTTGGCGGAGTGGATCTGGTTGCCCATCTGGGTGCGGACCTTCGACTTGGCGGCTTGCAGGCGGAGCTGACGCGCCTCCCAGACGGTGTGCGTGAGCGGCTTCTGACAGTAGACATGCTTGCCGAGACGCATGGCGGCCATGGTGGGCAGCGCATGCATGTGGTCCGGCGTCGAGACGGTCACGGCGTCGAAGCCGTCGCCGAGCTTGGCGAACATCTCCCGCCAGTCTTCGTAGTGCGTGATGCCAGGGTGTTTCTTGTCGATCTTGGCGAACCGTGCGACGTCGATGTCGCAGAGGCCGACGAAGCGTGCCTTCGGGTGCGAGGCGACCTCATCGATGTCGGAGTACCCTTTCCCGTCCACCCCGACGGCGGCGATCTGGACCTGCGAGTTGAGATTGCGCGCACGGACGACGGCCGGGAAGGCGAGCGTGGCCAACGCGGCGGTACGCAGGAAATTTCGACGGGATAGGGTCATGGCGGGGTGGGGTAAGCAGATTGAGCCCATGCGGCGGCCCTGAGGCAACCCGTCGATATGACCTTAATCCGCCCTAACTGTGGCTAAATCTGTCGCAGCGGGGTCTGACTTCGTTCGGAATGCTGAACGTGTCTGACCCCGTCTGCGACAGCAGATGGCTGCGTCGATGCCAGAGGACTGAATCGATGACATAATTGAAAGCCCGACACCCGGAACCACTCTTCCGCTCAAGGGGAGACCGGAGACCGGAAAATTACCTGCGGCCTTTGGTAGGGATGACCGGCCCGGTCATCCGCGGGCGCGCGGGCCGCACGCCCCTACCTGTTCCGTCACCCGACACCCGAAGATGTATGCCCCAGCTAATTATCCGGTCTCCCTATGCTGCCCCCTTTGAGCGCAGCCTCTCCCTATACTCAATACTCCATACTCGATACTCTCGCATCGTCCGGCCCTCGTGCCCTCGGCGTCGCCCCTTGTCAACGTGTCAACTTGCCAGCGTGTCCCCTCGCGCAAGCGCGTGCCCCCGTGTCACCTTGCCCACGTGCCCCCTCGCGGCTTCGCCGCGCTCACTCCCCCGTCACGATTTTTAACCGATACTGCGCTTTGTTCAGGTCGCCGACGATCTGGGCGTAATCCATGCGGGCTTGGATGAGGTCCTGTTGGGACTGCAAGGTTTCGAGGACGACGCCGACGGCGAGGTCCTTGCGCTCGAGGGAAAGCTTGTAGCCGGCTTCGGCGTTCTTGATGGCTTCCTCGGCGATCGTGAGCTGCTGGCCGAGGTAATGCGCGCCGGCGTAAGCCTCGACGACCTGACGAGTGATCTCGTCGCGCACCCGCGCTTCGCCGAGCTCGCTCAGGCGCAGGCGCGCCTTGGCGCCGTCCTGACGTGAGCCGTCGAACAATCCGCCGGCGCCGATCTTCCAGGAGAGCGTGACGAAGGTGTCCGCGCTGGTGTCGAAATCCCGCGTGGCCGAGCCTTGGCTGCCGCCGAGTCCGCCGGCGAAGACCTGCGCGCCGAGCGTGGGATAGAGGGGCGCATAGGTCGCGGCGTCATCCTGATAGGTGGCGGCCTGCTGCAACGCGCCGGCGGCCAGGAGTTCCGGCCGCTTGGCCATGGCGATCCTCACATGCTCGTCGAGTTTCCGTTCTTTGACGGCGAAGGTCAGCGGGAGCGGGCGGTCGTCCGCCGGGACGAGGGTCTCGGTGATCTTCAGGCGAAGGACCTGCGCCAGCCGGGCGGCGTCGCCGCGACGTTGTTCCAGCGCCTGACGGAGACGCAGCTCCAGGCGGCTGACGGCCGCGGCGGCGCGGAGTTCGTCGCCCTTGAAGGCGACCCCGGCGCCCACGCCTTTGGCGAGCTGGCCGCGGTAATCCTTCGCGGTGCGCGCGGCGTCCTCGAGCAGGGTGACGGCGTGATGCGAACGCGTGAGGTCGAAGTAGGCCGTGGTCGCCGCGAGCACGCTCTGCCGACGCTGGGCTTCGAGCTGATGCTCGGCGGCGCGCGCGGTCTGCTTGGCCGCGAGACGTCGGTACACGGCTTCGCCCAGCTCGAGCGACATGCCCAAGGTGGCGCCCGTGGACAGCGATTCCTTGTTCACGTCCAAGACCTGGCCGACGATGTCCTGCAGCTGGCCGGAGTGCTTGCGGTAACCGATGCCGGGAGAGAGCGTCGGGAAGAGCGCCCAGGTGGCGCTGTCGGCCATGGCCCGGGCTTCGCTGACCCTTGCTTCGGCGAGCTTGACGTCGAGCGCTTCGGCTCCGGCGAGCCGGAGGACGGTGACGAGGTCGATGGGCTCGGACCGCGCGGCTTCCTGGGCCGGCAGGGCGGCGCCGGTGAGCACGCCGACGAGGAGGAGACGGAAGAGGCGCATCACTTGGCGAGCGTGACGGCCTGGCCGTCGGTGAGCGTGGCGGTCCCGACGACGAGCACGTCTTCGTCCGGCTTGAGGCCTTCGAGGACCTCGAGGTTCGCGCCGTCGTTGAAACCGGCCTTGAGGACGCGACGACGCGCCTTGCCGGCCTCATGCACGTAGGCGGTGGCGACGGTCTTCTCCATGACGACGGCGGTCAGGGGCAGGAGCTGGGAGCTCTTATGCGTTTCGATGCCGAGTCTGACGTTGGCGTACATGCCGGGCTTGAGCGCGCCGTCAGCATTGGCGAGGACGGCTTCGATCAGCATGGTCTTACTGGGGTTCTCGAGCACGCCGGAGACCCGCGTGAGCTGGGTCTCGTAAGGCTTGGCGCCCGCGGCTTCGGCGAGGACGCTCACTTTCTGGCCGGGCTTGGCGAGTCCGGCTTCGTTCTCCGGGAGGGAAGCCTGCACGCGCACGGTAGCCGAGTCGGTCAGCACGAACAGGGCGGCCTGGCCCGAGCCTCCGCCGGTCGCGGCGGGGACGAACGCGCCGAGGTCCACGGAGCGGCGGCTGATGACGCCGGCGAACGGCGCGCGGATCTGGGCGAAGCCGAGGAGGGTGGCGTTGCGCTCCTGCGCGGCCTTGGCGACGGCGAGCTTGGCCGCCGCGACGTCGACCTGCTGGCGCGGGACGAGGTCGGGCGCCTGCTTGGCGGCGTCCTGTAGACGGCGGTATTCAAGCTCGGCCAAGGCGAGTTCGGCACGGGTGCGCGCCTCGTCGGCGGTGAGCTCAGGGACTTCGAGCCGGGCGAGTTCGTCCCCGGCCTTGACGACGTCGCCGATGTCGGCCCGCAGCGACTGCACGTAGCCGCCGACCTTGGCGTACAGGGCGACCTGCTGGTTGGGGCGGACTTCGCCGAGCAGCTGGACGCTGCGCGTGATGTCGCCGGTCTTGAGCCGCGTGACG
>SYID01000186.1 GCA_005798925.1 Verrucomicrobiota bacterium | reverse complement strand
GCGAACTCCTTGGCGAGCGCTTCGTAGGCGACGGAGCCGGGGGAGTGAATGTCGTACTGGAAGATCGTCTGGCCGTGGCTCGGGCCCTCCGACAGGCGGATCGTGCGCGGGATCATGGCGTCCATCACGAGGGCGGGGAAGTGGGTCTTCACTTCCTCGACGACCTGGCGGGAGAGCTTCGTGCGCACGTCATACATCGTCATGATGATCGCGCCGACCGTGAGCTTGTCGTTCGCGCCGGCGGCCTTGAGCTGGTCGACCACGCCGAGGATCTGGCCGAGGCCTTCCATCGCGAGGTATTCGGTCTGCAGGGTGACGATGAGGTGGTCGGACGCGCCGAGCGCGTTCATCGAAAGCATGCCGAGCGCGGGCGGGCAATCGATGAGGATGGCTTTGTATTTGCCGGCCGCGATGACCGGGGCGAGGGCTTCGCGGAGGCGACCGAGATAATTTTCGGCCTGGGCGAGTTCGGATTCGACGGCGGCGAGGTCGACTTCCGAGGGGATGAGGTCGAGCTTCTCGGTCGTGGTCGCGACGACCATGTCGGCGGCCTTGGCTTCGCCATGCAGGACTTTATAGAGGGACTTTCCCTCGGTCTTCTCGACGCCGAGCGCGGAGGTCGCGTTGGCCTGGGCGTCTAGGTCGACGATGAGGGTCGGGATGCCGAGGCGCGCGAGACCGGCGCCGAGGTTCACGGTGGTGGTCGTCTTGCCGACGCCGCCCTTTTGGTTCGCGATGGAGAAGACTTTGGACACTTAGGCGTCCTCGATGGGGCGTTCGACTTCGGTCGGGGCTTCGTAATCGATGCCGGTAAGGCCGAAGCCGAAGTTCTTCATGAAATCAGTCTGGTAGCCGGCGAAGTCGGCATGCGCGTCGAAGGTCTCGGTCGTGACCTTGGGCCACGCGTCGAAGACGGCCTTCTGGACGTCGGGAGCCATCTCCCAATCGTCGATACGGACGCGGCCATGCTCGTCGAAGTCGAGCGCGTTGCCGTTGTACATCTGCTTCTCGAAGAGGCGTTGGATCTGCTCGATGCAGCCTTCGTGCGTGCCCTTGGCCTTCATGATCTTGAAGAGCAGCGAGACGTAGAGGGGGACGACCGGGATGGCGGAGCTGGCCTGCGTGACGACGGCCTTGTTGACGGACACGAAGGCGCGGCCTCGGTGGAGCTTCATCAGGGCGTCGATCTTGCGGCCGGCGCGCTCGAGGTCTTCCTTCGCCTTGCCGATGGTGCCGTCCTTGTAGATCGGCCAGGTCACTTGCGGTCCGATGTAGGAATACGCAACCGTCTGGCAGCCTTCCTGGAGTACGCCGGCGCCGTCGAGGGCGTTCATCCAGAGTTCCCAGTCTTCGCCGCCCATGACCTTGACCGTCTGCGCGATGTCGTCGGCGGAAGCGGTCTCGAGGGTGACCTCGTTCACGACCTTCTTGTCGGTGTCGAGGTTCTTGGCGTGGAAGGGGGCGCCGGTCGGCTTGAGGACGGACTTGTAGGTCACGCCGTCCGGAGCGGTGCGACGAGGGGAGGCGAGGGAGTAGACGACGAGGTCGACCTTGCCGCCGGGCATCTTGGCCTTGATCGCTTCGATGACCTGGGCCTTGAGCTCGGCCGAGAAGGCGTCGCCGTTGATCGAGACGGCCTTCAGGCCGGCCTTCTTCGCTTCGGCATGGAAGCCGGCGGTGTTATACCAGCCCGGCGAGCCAGGCTTGTCGCCTTCGCCGTTGCGTTCGAAGAACACGCCTAGCGTGGCGGCGCCGGAACCGAAGGCGGCGGAGATGCGGGAGGAGAGGCCGTAGCCCGTGGAGGCGCCGATCACCAGGACCGACTTGGGGCCGCCCTGGATGGGCTTACGGGACTTCACGTAGGCGATCTGCTCGCGGACCGCCGCGGCGCAGCCGTCGGGGTGGGAGGTGATGCAGATGAACCCGCGGACGCGAGGCTTCAGGACTTGCTGGGACATAAGGACACCTGTGGAGGGGGAGGGGATGAGTTCACTCTGGAAGTGGGAGTTAAACATAGGTGTAGGCGGTTAGCGGATGGCGGATGGCGGTTGGGACGATGCAAGAAACGGAAGGGTGGGGAGATTATGGGGTCTAGGTGTGGGGTGCGTTTGTCAGTCGTGTCATGGGTAATGGCGGGACGTGCGGTGGAAGCACGTTTCTCGATGATGGGGAGTCTATGCATCCCCAAGAGCATCCCAAGGTGGTCAGTTATCGTGATCTTTCGGCGTGGAAGGCCGCCAAGGCCCTCGCGGTCGAAGTCTATCGTGTCGTGAATGTCGCGGCGGTCCGGAATGACTTCGCGCTCGTCGATCAGCTGCGCCGGGCGGCGATCTCCGTGCCATCGAACATCGCCGAAGGCGCTGGCCGTGGGCCGAATCAGGATGCCTTGCGGTTCCTTTACATCGCGAGGGGCTCGTTGTGCGAGCTGCGTACCCAGGTGGAGGTGATGCAGGAGGCAGGCCTGTTGGATGGTCGTATCTGCGAGTCGCTTCTGGGGCGCGCCGAGGAGACGGGCCGTCTCCTCGGAGGACTTGTTCGTTTCCGGGCCTCCCGCCGTGACGGTGAGGCGGAGGTTCCGTCCGCTGCCAAGGCATCTGCGCCTTCGTTTCGTCCTCCTGATGCACGCCGCTGACCTTTAAGCTCTTCGGGGGTTCAT
>SYID01000185.1 GCA_005798925.1 Verrucomicrobiota bacterium | reverse complement strand
GGCGGGACCGCGACGCCGGCTTGGTGTTCGGTGACGAGGCCAGCCAGCCAGCCGGGATAATTGTTCACGACCGGGATGCCGGCGGCGATATAGTCGAAGAACTTGTTGGGCGAGGTGCCCCGGTAGAAGGCGGGGATGTTCTTGAGGACCATCAGGCCGCAATCCAAGGAGGCGGTGATGGCGCCAAGCTCGGTCTTACGGACCGGAGGGAAAAAGAGGCAGTTAGTGAGCCCCTCTTCCGCGGCCCGGGCGGCGAGGCGTTCCTTCTCTTTGCCGTCGCCGATGAAAGCGAGCTTCACGCGAGTGTCGCCGCGACGCTTGAGCTCGGCGGCGACGTCGAGCAAGGCGTCCAGACCGTTGGCGACCCCGTGGGCGCCGGTGAAGCCGGCGACGAAATCATCAGGTCCGATGCCGGGCAGCTTCAGCGGTGCACGCTTGGACGGATGGAAGACTTCCAAGTCGCAACCATTGGGAATCATGGCGATCGGCAGGTTGGCCGCGGAACGCGAGCGGATGCCTTCGACGATACCCGGTGAAAGCCCCACGCACGCGTCGGCTGAACGGTAGCCCAGGAATTCCAGGAGCGACATGCCGCCAAGCACGAAGGGATTGCGCAAGCCGAGGGCGCGGGGCAGCTCGGGCCAGAGGTCGCGGACTTCGAAGACGAACGGCTTCCGGCGCAGCCACTTGGCGGCCAGGCCCGGGATGACGGCGGTGATCGGCGTCGAGGTCGCGAACACGAGGTCGCAGTCGAGCGTCAGCGCGAGCCGGACGGAACGCCAGGCGAAGCGTAGGAAAACCCAGGCGCGGCGCAGCAACGAATCCCGGTTGGAGTAGGCCAACGGGAGCGAGATGACGTCAATGCCGTCGACCTGGCCGCGATGCCAGCCGCGGGCGGCGTCATAAGGCAGCTCCAGCCCGCTCTGCTTATGCGCACCGCAGATGAGCGTGACCTGATGGCCGCGCGCGATCAGCGCCCGTGCGAACTCATAGGAACGCGTGCCTGATGAACCCAAAGGGGTTGCGAAATGCTGATGGAAATAGAGGAGGCGCACGAAACGCGAAGCGTTGAGGACTGAATAGATGAATACGCTAGAGGCTGAGAGGCCCAGAGGCCCGGAGGCTCAGGCGAGGCAAACTAGCTGGCCGGTTGACAAGTTGACTAGTGGGCAAGGAGGGCGGCGGAGCAGCACAACTGGAGGCTGAGAGGCCCGGAGTCTCAGAGAACTAAAGGCCGTGCAAAGGTGCTGCGACGGAGTCGCAGGGGACGAGCTGGCACGTGGGCACTTGGACATGGGGAGATGCCGAACTAGAGGCTGAGAGGCCCTGAAGCTCAGGGTAGATTCCATATTTAACTCCGGGAAACCAGATGATTGGTTGGGGTGTCTTGAGGTAGGGCGGGCTCTCCGAGCCCGCCGCGCGGACGGTTCGGAGGACCGTCCCTACCTCGATGCAGCTAGGTCAGCACGCAGTGCTGACCCTACCCGTTACAATCGCGGGAACCCGGAGCCGGCTGCCGAAGGCCGAACGGCCGACTCCAGAAAGGCTGATGCCCCGATGGCCGTCACCTGTCACCTGATATTTGGCTCTTCCTTTTGCACCTTTGCACAGGCCACAGGCGGGTTGCACTTTTGCACTTCAGGCCCGGCGCTTACAGCGCCGCTTCCATCACCCGGGCGATCCGAGCCGCGGCGTCGCCGTCGCCGTAAGGATTGCGCAGCTGAGACCTCCTGACGTATTCGGCGGGATCGGAGAGCAAGCGGGTCGCCGCCGCGACGATGCGATCGGCGTCGGTGCCGACGAGCTCGCTCGTGCCAGCGGTCACGCCTTCGGGCCTCTCGGTGTTCTCGCGCATGACGAGCACGGGCTTTCCGAGCGAGGGGGCTTCTTCCTGCACGCCTCCGGAATCCGTGAGCACGAACGTGGAACGGTCCATGAGCCAGACGAAGTCTTCGTAGGCCGCGGGCGCGGCGAGCGCGATCCGCGGGTGCCCGCCGAGCAGGCGACGCACCGGCTCCTGCACCCGCGGGTTGAGGTGGACGGGATACAGGACGCCGAGATCGGGGTGCGTGTCGACCAGGCGCCGGATGCCGTGGCAGAGATTCTCGAAGCCAGGCCCGAAGGATTCGCGGCGGTGACCGGTGACGAGGATCCAACGCGCTTTCGGCGAGGCAAGGTGCGAAGCGATGAACGCCGGGGGCACGCCGAGGCGGGCTCCGACCGCCGCCCCTTCAAGGCCGCCGATCCGCGCCCGAGTGGCCAGAAGCGCGTCGATGACGGTGTTGCCGGTGACGTGACAGTGCGCGTCAGGGATGCCTTCTCGGAGAAGATTCGCCTTGGCCTGCTGGGTGGGACAGAAATGCCATTGGACGAGCGTGGAGGTGGCCCGTCGGTTCATCTCTTCAGGGAACGGCGAGCGGATGTCGTCCGTGCGCAGGCCGGCTTCGACATGCGCCACCGGAATGCCCGCGTAGAAGGCGGCGAGCGCGGAGCCGAGCACGGTGGTGGTATCCCCTTGGACGACGACCGCCGCTGGCTTGGCCTCGGCGAGCCAGGCGGACATCCCCGTGATCACGCGGCTCGAAAGCTCCGGCAAGGACTGGCCCGGCTGCATGAGCCCGAGGTCGACGTCGGGCTTGAGGCCGAACGACCCCAGGGCCTGATCGAGGAGTTCGCGGTGCTGGCCGGTCGAGACCAGCAACGGCCGCGTTTTACCAGACCGGCGCAGTTCAGCGAAAACCGGCGCGAGCTTGATGCATTCGGGGCGCGTACCGACGATGAGGGCGAGGGAGGGCATTTTTAGGTTAGGGGACAAGCTGGCACGTGGGCACGTGGACAAGGGGAGATACGGATGAGAGGCTGAGTTGACCAGAGGCTCGGAGGCTCAGAGAACTAGGGGCAGGGACAGGGGTTGGGG
>SYID01000184.1 GCA_005798925.1 Verrucomicrobiota bacterium | reverse complement strand
TCCAAGGAACTCATCCTCTCTTATCTTAAGAACAACCGCTCGGCGGATGATCTCCTGCCGTTGGTGCGGGCCAAGAATCCGCCGCGTTCGATGAGCCTGCATGACGCCGATCTCGACGTCCTGCAGCGCTGTGCCTTCGACCTCGAGCATGTCTCCAGCCTCGTCAGCGACCTCGAGCCCGACGCCAAGGCCGTGCCGGTGTTGCTGAAGCACTACCTCAAGCTCAACGGTCGGCTCATCGCCTTCAACGTCGACGAAGGCTTCGGCGGCTGCTTGGACGGCCTCATCGTCGTGGACCTCACCCAGACGGACCCGAAGCTGCTCGCCGCCTACATGGGCGACGAGGGCGCGCGGCAGTTCCTGGAGTACCACGACTTCGACGGCGCCAGGCAGCAGGCATGAAAAAGGGCGGGCCTTACGGTCCGCCCTGATCGGTCGATGGCGTGGGGTTCAGGCCTTGGCCAGCGCCTGCTCGAGGTCGGCGAGGATGTCCTCGATGTCTTCGATGCCCACGGAGAGGCGGACGTAATCGTCGGTCACCCCGGCGCTGTCGCGTTCCGCGGCGGTGAGCTGCGAATGCGTCGTCGAGGCCGGGTGGAGCGCCAGCGAGCGGGCGTCGCCGATGTTGGCGACATGGCTGTGCAGGACGAGGGAGTCGATGAACTTGCGGCCGCCGTCGAGGCCGGACTTCAGGCCGAAGCCGACCAGCGCGCCGTAGCCGTTGGTCAGGTATTTCTTGGCGAGGTCATGGTATTTCGAGGACTTCAGGCCCGGGTAGTTCGTCCACTTCACCTTCGGATGGGCCTCGAGGAACTGGGCGACCTTCATCGCGTTGGCGCAGTGTCGCTCCATGCGGAGGTGCAGGGTCTCGAGGCCCTGCAGGAGCAGGAACGCGTTGAAGGGCGAGAGGCAGCTGCCGACGTCGCGGAGGAACTGCAGGCGCATCTTCATGATGAAGGCGATGTTGGCGCCGCCGGCCGGAGCGAAGGCCTTGAAGGCCTCCCAGTGCGGCAGGCCGTGGTAGGACATGTCCGGCTCGGTGAAGCCGGGGAACCTGCCGTTGCCCCAGTCGAAGTTGCCGCCGTCGACGACGATGCCGCCGATGGAAGTGCCGTGGCCGCCGATGTGCTTGGTCGCCGAGTGGACGACGATGTTGGCGCCGTGTTCGAACGGGCGGTTCAGGTAGGGCGAGAGGGCGGTGTTGTCGATGATGAGCGGGACGCCGAGTTCCTTGGCGATCTTCCCCACTTCGGCGAAGGGGAAGATGTTCAGGCGCGGATTGCCGAGGCCTTCGCCGTAGAAGGCCTTGGTGTTCGACTTCACGGCCTTGCGGAAGTTCTCGGGATCGTCGCCGTCGACGAACGACACCTGGATGCCGAGCTTCGGCAGGGTGTAGTGGAAGAGGTTATAGGTGCCGCCGTACAGCTGGGAGACCGAGACGATGTGGTCGCCGGCGCCGGCGACGTTCAGGATGGAAGCGGTGATGGCGGCCTGACCCGAGGAGTGGGCGAGCGCCCCGGAACCGCCTTCGAGCGCCGCGAGGCGCTGCTCGAGGACGTCCGTCGTCGGGTTCATGATGCGGGTGTAGATGTTGCCGAGCTCCTTCAACCCGAAGAGGTTCGCGGCGTGTTCGGTGTCGCGGAACTGGTAGCTCGTGGTCTGGTAGATCGGGACCGCGCGCGAACCGGTGGTCGGGTCGGGCTTCTGGCCGGCGTGCAGGGATTTGGTGCCTAGTTTCATGGGGGTGAGTGGTAAGGTTTATCGGGGTTTTCCGACGGGACAACAAGCCGGAAGCCCGTTTATGACCTTGAGGAAGCCGAGCCCGGTCGGGCATCATCCCGCATGCGACTCACCAGCCTCCTCCTGTTGATTCCCTGGGCTGCCTTCGCCGCCGAATGGCGGGAGGTCTGGCGCGATGATTTCAACGGTCCGGAGCTCGACTGGACGAAGTGGTCGGTCGAGGAGAACGGTCACGGCGGAGGCAACAACGAGCTCCAGTACTACCTCGATAGCCCGCGCAACCTGCGCGTCGAAGGAGGCCACCTCATCCTCGAGGCCCGCAAGGAGAAGCTGAACCTGGCCGGCGTGCTCAAGGACTACTCCTCCGCGCGCATCCGTACGAAGCGTCGGGCCGACTGGCTTTACGGGCGTTTCGAGATGTCGGCGAGGCTCCCCGCAGGGAAGGGGCTGTGGCCGGCTTTCTGGATGCTGCCCTCCGAGGAGAAATACGGCGGCTGGGCGGCCAGCGGGGAGATCGACATCATGGAGTTCAAGGGCCACGAGCCCGAGCAGGTCCATGGGACGCTCCATTATGGCGCGCCCTGGCCGAAGAACATCTACGCGGGAAAACCGTATCGCCTGCCCAAGGGCGACTTCACGGACGGATTCCACGTCTTCGCCCTCGAATGGGAGCGTGACGCGTTCCGCTGGTTCGTGGACGGCGTCCAGGTGCAGGAGCAGAAGGAGTGGAGTTCTTCCGGCGGGCCTTTTCCCGCGCCGTTCGACCAGAAGTATTTCCTGGTGCTGAACCTCGCCGTCGGCGGCGGCTTCGGCGGCCCGGTCGGGGCCGACACCCGCTTCCCGGCCCAGTTCAAGGTCGATTACGTCCGCGTGCTCCAACGGTAGGCGGCGTAGTTCCGACTCGCCCAGCGGGGGCAAGGTTCGCTAACTCCACGGCCTATGCCCGTGTTCCTGCATGACACCATGTCCCGCGAGAAGCGGCCGCTGCTCCCGAAGCCCGGCCGCGACCTGTATGGCATGTACTGCTGCGGACCCACGGTCTACGGACCGGCCCACATCGGCAACTTCCGCACGTTCACCGTCCAGGACGTCCTGCGCCGCACCCTCGAGGTCGCCGGCCTGAAGGTGAAGCACGTCCGCAATATCACCGACGTCGACGACAAGACCATCCGCGGGGCCCAGGCCTCCGGCCAGACTCTCGGCGCCTTCACGAAGACCTGGACCGACAAGTTCCATGCCGACTGCCTCGCCCTCGGGCTCCTGCCGCCGCACGTCGAGCCCAGCGCGGTGGAGCATATCCCGCAGCAGGTCGCGATGATCAAGGCCC
>SYID01000183.1 GCA_005798925.1 Verrucomicrobiota bacterium | reverse complement strand
CGCCGACGCCGAGGGCGAGGCCTGCGGCGAGCGCGGCCAGCACGCGGGGGGCGCGGAGCAGCGCGGCGGAGCCATGGTCCCCCCAGCCGAAGCCTTGCGGCCCGACGGCGAGCGCCAGCAGCGTGAGGCCGGCCAGCAGCGCGCATCCGAGCGTGAAGGCGCGGGCGGCCGTCATCAGCGGCCGAGTTCCTTGAGCAGGTCGCCGAGCGGGTTGCGCTTGCGCGGCGCCGGAGCCGCGCCGGGCGCGGGGTTCGGCGCCGCCTGCGGAGAGGCCTGGGGCGCGCCGCCTGCGGCGGCCTGAGGTCCGGCGCGGATCCGGTCCACCGCCGCCTGCAGTTTTTCCGCCAGGTCCGAGCGCACGTCGTTCAGCGAGCCGGTGATGTTCACGCCCGGGCCGTCGGTGAAGCCGTCGGCGGGCGAGGGCGCGGCGCCGAAGCCGAGCAAACGGAAGGATTCGGCGAACTCGCCGCCGCCGCGCAGCTGCGTCGTGAAATCCATGGGCCAGTCGGCGAACCCGAGGCGCGGGTCGACGCGGATGCCGCCCTTGGCCGTGAGCTGGAGCGCGGGGTTGCGGATGTCGGCCGCGTCGAGGCGGATCGTCCCGGAAGCCAGGCGCGAGGCTTTGATCGTCGCGGAGGAGTAGGCGAAGTCCGCGACCGCTTTCTGGAGTTTCGCCGCGGCCGTCATCGCCGCGCCGATCCGGGCCACCTTGGCGCCGTCCTCGTTGTTGGCGATCGCCCCGCCCAGGATCGCCAGGGCGCCGAGGAATTCCGTGGTCTCCGCCGTCTTGCTCGCGGACAGCGCGAGGGCGCTGTTCTTGTCGCCGAAGGCGCGCAGGCGGCCGCCTTTGGATTCCAGCGTCGTCTCGACCTGCAGGCGCCCGGGCAGTTCGCCGGGCGTGCCCGCGATGCTCGTCAGGGTCGCCGTGACGTCGGCCTTGCCCTCCGCGAAATCCTTCATCGCCGGCACGGCCGGCGCGACGGCCCCGAAGTCGAACTGCTTCAGCCCCACCGTGGCGGAAAGGGAATAGGGACCTTGGTTCAGGCCCGGCACGAAGCTCAGCTCGCCGCGCCCGTTCAGCTCGCCCTCGGCCAGCTGGCCGCCGAGCTGCGTCAGGCGCACGGAGCGCTCGTCGGCTTCGGCGCGAAGGCTGACCTGCCGGGCGCGGATGCCATAAGCCTTGGCCGTGCCGATGGTCAGCCGCAGCGAGCCCGCGTGGCCGGCCCAGAAAGGGGCGCGGTCCGGCGCCGGCGTCGGGACGGCCTCGGGCGTCTCGGTCGCGTCCGCCTTCGGGAGCAACGTGAGCACGTCGTCGACGTCAGCGCCGTCGACGTCGACGACGGCCTGCCAGTCGGTCTTGTCGCCGGCTGATTTCCGCACGAGGGTGAAGCGTCCGGAACTGACCGCCGAGGCCTGCACGCGGAGCGTGCCTTCGGCCTCGAGACCGTCAGCCGTCGGGGCGTAGCGTCCGCTCACGGCGGCCTGGGCGATCCGGCCTTCGCTCCGGCGCAGGCCCACGTCGCCGACCTGCAGCTCGACCTTGATCTCGCCGTTCCGGGCGCGTTCGGCGCTCGCCTGGTATCGGCCGCCCGTCACCATGTTCAACGGGCCCGCGAAAGGCTGTTCGGCGAGGGCGCCGAGGTCGCCCGAGAGCCTGAGCGTCGTCGCGGCTTCGCCGAGCCCGAGGCGGATGTCGCCGCCGGCCAGCAGGCGGCCGCGGCTCTTCAGTTCGGCCTTTTCGAAGCCGAGCACCGTCGTCTTCTCGCCGATGAGCAGGTCGAGCCCCGCGGTGAGGTCGCAGTCCTTCGCGTAGGGTTTGCCGGCCCAGCCGACGCTGGTGCCCGCGAAGGCGAGCGGGGTCCCTTCGGTGCGGACGAAGAGTCCTTCCCGATTGAAGCCCGCGACGACGTCGGCGCGCCTGAGGTCGCCGGCGAGCTTCAGCCCGGGCACGAGCGCGGCGAGCGACTCGAGCGGCAGGTCGCGAGCGGAGGCCTCGACGATCACGCCGGCGGGCCGCGTGCCGTCGAGCGGCAGCGGCTGGCGAAGCTTGAGCGCGAGGAGGTCCGCGCCCTCGCGGAAGATGCGGGCCGAGGCCGCGGTCACGACCGGCGCCCGCCCGGCGGCGCGGTCAAGGACCGCGTTGGCGCGCACGCGGATCCCTTGGAGCTTGGCGACGGGCAGGTCTTCCCAGTTGGGTTGCGAGGCGAGCTCGACGATGCCCAGGTCCACGTCGGCGACGACGGACCAGGCGCCGCCGGTCCCGGGGCGCAGCATCAGGGAGCCTTTGGCGATGTCGCCCGCCGCGCAGCTCAGGCTGAAGGGCGCGAGCGAGACCGCGCCGTCCGCCGACGCCACCGGCAGTTCGGCGTCGACCTCGCGCATCAGCGGCTGGCCGCCCCGGAACAAGGTCACGCCGCGCAGGCTGTGCGTGCGCACGCTTCGCACGTCCGGCTGGCCGCCTTTGAAGGACACGGAGGCTTCGCCGGTCCAGCGGCCCGCGGTGGCGATCAGCCCGGCCGGCGCGAGGAAGGGATTGAGCGCGGTCAGGTCCGCGTCCTCGGCCACGAGGCTCACCGTGGCTTCATCGGCGTTCTCCGGCAGGAGGCCGCCTTTCCAGGTCAGCGTCTGCGGGATCGCGATGCTCACGCCATGTCCTTTGACCGAGAGGCGATTGACGGCGAAGCCGCCGGCGGCGCTCTGCGCGTTGGCGGCCAGGCGCCATTCCGAACGTCCTCCTTTGGGCAGGGCGGGCGAGAGACCGCCGAGGTCAGGCCAGACCGCCTTCAAGTCGGCATCGGCCTGCCAGCGGACGCCCTCCAGTTCGCCTTTGGCGCCGCCGGTCACGCGGACCGCGGGCAGCTGGCTGGCCAGGATCCCGAAGCGTGTCGGATCGAGGTCGAGTTCCGCTTCCAGGGAGGTGCGCCCGGCGAGATGCTCGCCCTTGAGCGTCACGGCGGCGCGGCCGGCCGTGTCGCTCAGCCTGCCCGAAAGGCGCGTGCCGGGTTTGCCGGGGTTCGCGTCGGCTTCAAGCACGAGCGTGACCGAGCCGGCGGCCGCCGGACCGGCGTCCTTCGCCGTGAGCTCGAGGCGCAAAGTCGCGAGATCCGCCATGAGCGCGTCGACGCCCGTGCCCTCGGCGCCGAGCGGCCGCCGGAACGCGCCCTTGAGCGCGATCTCGCCGCGGGGGTCGGTCAGGTGCTTGCCGACGGTCACGCCAGGCCAGGCGAGGCCGGCGCGGAAATCCGCCTGGCCGTTCGAATCAAACACGTCGCCGCGCACGCTGAAGCGGACCAGCGTGCCGTCGGCGAGACGCACGCGCCCCGTGACCGCGTAAGGGCCGAGCACGAACGGCGGGAGGGTCGTCTTCGTCGCCTCGGCGGACTTGTTCTCGGTCGCGGGCGCGACGGACCGGCGGCCCGTGAGGTCGACCTCGAGCGTCTTGATCTCGAGGCTGCTCAGCGCGTAGGTGCCACGGGCGAGCGCGAAGAGCCCGGCTTCGCCTTTGACGGAGGCGACGGCGATCTTCGTGCCGTCGGCCAGGGTGAGGTCGACGCCTTCGGCGGAGAACCTCCCGTCGAGCGAGGCTTCGACGCGGGTGATGCCGCCCTTGATGCCGGCTTCGGCGAGGAGCGCTTTGACGCGGGCGCCGAGCGGTTCGGGACGCAGCTGGGATTCGACCCAGAAGAGAGTGGCCCCGAGGGCGACGGCGAGGATGCCGACGCTCCAGAGGGTAAAGCGGAGAACGCGGGACATGAGGGACGGGGGCTCATCTTGCCCGATGGATTTGCCCGGGCAACAAAAAGCCCGGTGGAATCGCTTCCACCGGGCGAAATCCCGAAGTTCGGGCGGGTCAGGCCTGCGGCGGCTGGCCGCCCTTGGGAGCCTTCGGCTTGCGGGCGGCGCCGGCCACCACCTTCTTCTGAAGGTAGATCGGCTTCGCGTCCTCGGCGTCGGCGCAGAATTGGACGTCGAAGTCGCGCAGCATCGCGGCCTTCGTCTGCCGGAGCATGCGGGAACGGCCGTAGCGCATCTCCTTCATCGCCATGACGGCGTCCTCGGCGAGCAGGTTCCGGAGGTATTCCACCTTCTGCTTCGCCCAGTCCGTCAGGTCAGAACGCTTGAGCAGCTCCTCGAATTCCTGCTTCGCCTCGGCGATCTTGCCGGCGCGGGCGAGCGCCTCGATGGCTTCGATCTTCTCCGAGATCAGGGCTTCGGACACGGCGGCCGCGACCGAGGTGTCGGGCGGCAGGACGGAGAAGGCCCTGAGGTCGGTCTCGGGCAGCCCGATGAGTTCGGGGCCGAACCGGACGACTTCGCCGTCCTTCGTGATGGCCTCGAAGTTGACGGCGGCGAGGGCGTCGGCCTTGGCGCCGGCGCCGATCTTCAGTTCGACCACCGCCACGAGGGAGGCGTCCCAGGGCAGGGTGCCGAGCTTGCGGCTGCGGGCGGCGCCTTCCTCGAGGAGTTCGCCGACCAGGCGGGCCTGCACGTCGCTGCCGCCTTGGACGCTCACCTTGACCTGACGCAGGAAGCTGTTGGAGATGATCGCGAACTGCTCCTCGAACGCTTCGTCGAGGTCGTCGGCCGTCTGGCCGAAGTTGGCGACGCCTTCGCCCGCGTCGGCCATGCCGGTCATGAGCGACTCGTTGAAGCCGTGGCCGAGGCCGACGGTGGAGGTGGTGACGCCGGCGCCGGCGGCCTTGGCGACCTGCGCGAAGATCTCGGACTCGTTGAGGAGTCCTTGGTTGGCCTGGCCGTCGCTGAGCAGGATGACGCGGGCGATGCGCTCCTTGCGGGTGAAAGGCGCGAGTTGTTTCACGCCCTCTTCCCAGCCGCCGAACAGGTTGGTGGAGCCGCGGGCGTCGATGGACTTGATACGGGCCGCCAGCGCTTCGCGGTCGGCCACGGCGGCCAGGGTCTGCACGACTTCGATGTGGTCGTCGAAGGCGATGACGGTGACGCGGTCATCCTCGCGGAGGCCGCGGACGATGCGCGCCGCGCTTTCGACGGCGGCCTCGATCGGGCGGCCGCCCATCGAGCCGGAACGGTCGATCACCAGGGCGAGGTCGAGGGGCGGGCGAGGGGTCTCGACGACTTCGGTGGGTTTGGCCGGAGCGACGATGCGGACGAGGACGTGCGTCGCGGCGGCGGCGGCGCGGAGGAAGCCCTTCTTCAGGGGCAGGATTTCGATCTTGGGTTGGTTCATGGGAGGAATCATCGCCCCCACTGTGAACCGGAATTCTTAAAATGTCAACACCGACACAGATACTATTTTGTCATTACTACCTAAAAGTTACTGTCATAATCATAAATACTTGTTCATCAACGATCTCTTGAAGTTTTCGGCGATTTCTAACAGTTCTTCTTTGGTCGGGTTCACGCGGCTATCGATATTGAAATGGGCTTCACACCAGTGGGTGAGGCGTAGTTTCGTCCATCTTTCGGTCTTGGGCTCATCGCCCCGCGAGGTCGGGTTGAAGGCTAGCAGTTGTTCGAAAAGGTTCCGGGCGGCGGGGGTCAGGTCTTCGCGGGCCATCTCCTTTTTTATCATCACGCGCAGGGCCTCCGCCGGGCTGTCGTCGGAGTCGGCGATCTGCCGGAACTGCTGGACGGTCGAGTAGCTGGTCTTGCGACTGAACTTAGGCGACGGCATGCCCGACCGGGGCACGACCCGGCGGGAAGGCATGACCGAGGAGTCCGGCGAGGGCATGAAATCGCCGATGGCCTCCGGCTCGGCCAGGCTGTCCGACTCGCTGCCGCGCGTGCGGAAGAAGAGCTTTTCCGCCTCGGTGGGCGTGGCTAATTCGTCGATCAGCTTGTTCAGCTGCGGGAGTTCGCGGTTGTCGTTGAGCAGGGTGCGGATCCGGTCGAGATCCCAGCCGCGTTCGGCCAGCAGGCGGGCCAGCAATAGCTGCCGGACCTGCCGCGGGCCGAAGAGCCGCTGGCGCTTGTCGTCGGGAGCCTGTTCGGGCCGCGACAGCAGTCCTTCGTATGCGTAGAAGCGGACCAGTCGCTCGGTCGAGCGATGCCGGTCCCCGTAGCCGAGGCCGGCCAGTTTTTCGGAGACGAACGCGGCCAGGTCTTCGGCCGTCCCTTGGAAGGTCTCGTCGTTCAGCCGGGCGGATAGTTTGAGCATGGCGTATTTATACATACATTCTGGTGTCAGCATTTCACCAAAGGCAACGCCTTTATTGCGCTAACTGTCAGCAAACTCCCCAAAAGAAGCAGGCCGTCCGGTATCGGACGGCCTGCGGGCCGGCTTCCCTGGGAGAGGGCCTCAGGCGTTGTGGTTGTAACCTTCTTCGCCGTGATCCGAGATGTCGAGGCCGCGGGCTTCCTCCTCTTCGGTCGGGCGCAGGCCGATGACGGCCTTCACGAGGTAGGCGAGGATCGCGGTGGCGACCAGGGAGAGCAGCAGGGTGATGCCGATCGCCTTGAACTGCTCGGTGAGCAGGGTCTTGCCTACGATGTCCTTCAGGTTGGTGTTCAGGTTGCCGTTGACGTCGGCGGTCGCGCAGACGCCCGTCATGATGGCACCCAAGGTGCCGCCCACGGCGTGCACTCCGAAGGTGTCGAGGGCGTCGTCGTAGCCGAGCTTGGACTTCAGGTAGACCACCGCGAAGAAGGGCACCACGCCGGCGAGCACGCCGATCAGGACGGCCGAGCTGGCGGTCACGAAGCCCGCGGCCGGGGTCACCACGACGAGGCCGGCGACGGCGCCCGAGCAGAGACCGAGGATGCTGGCGTGCTTGCGGAGGATCCATTCGAGGGCGCCCCACGTGAAGGCGGCGACGGCGGCGGCGAGCGTGGTGGTCATGAACGCCTGGGCGGCGACACCGTCGGCGGCGAGCGCTGAGCCGGCGTTGAAACCGTACCAACCCACCCAGAGCATGCCGGTACCGATGGCGCAGAGCACCATGCTGTGAGGGGTCATGGCCTTCTTGCCGAAGCCGATGCGCGGTCCGAGGATGATGCAGAGCAGGAGCGCGGACCAGCCCGAGGTCATGTGGACGACCGTTCCGCCGGCGAAGTCGATCGCCTTGATGGAGGCCTTGGCGTTCCAGACGCCGTTCATCTCGCCGGTGATGCCCCAGATGTGGTGGGCCATCGGGAAGTAGACCAGGAACATCCAGCCGAGCATGAAGAGCATGACCGCGGAGAACTTCATGCGTTCGGCGATGGCGCCGACGATGAGG
>SYID01000182.1 GCA_005798925.1 Verrucomicrobiota bacterium | reverse complement strand
CGGTGTTGCCGGAGGTCGGCTCGACGATGGTGCCGCCCGGCTTCAGGCGGCCATCACGTTCGGCGGCGTCGACCATCGCGCGACCGATACGATCCTTGACGCTCGAGAGCGGATTGAAGAACTCGAGCTTCACGAGGACTTCGGCGTGCAGGCCTTCGGTGACCTTGTTCAGGCGCACGAGCGGGGTGTGACCGATGGTGTCGAGGACGCTGTTGTAGATAGCCATGGTGATTGAGGGGTTATTAAGTCGTCATGACTGAATTAGCCCCCTCGCCTTCGCAATAAAAAACCCGGCATAACCGGGTCTGCAGGAGGCTCAGTAACGACGCTTGGGCGGCGGCATCGCCGGACGCGGGGCCGTGTCACGCAGACGAAAGATGATGCGAGCGGTCGTGAGATCCGAAGGGGTCATCTCGACCTTCACGCGGTCGCCCGGGTTGATGCGGATGAAGTTCTTGCGGAGGCGGCCGGAGATACGTCCCAGCACCACGTGCTTGTTGGGGAGCTCGATCCGGAACATGGTGCCAGGAAGCACCTGCAGGATTTTGCCTTCGAGTTCGATAACGGGTTCTTCAGCCATGCCTTGGTGAGGGCAGTGCATCCCCAAGCATCAGGGGAGTCAATCACCCTTAACGAGGCCCGCCTCCCCTCTTGCCATGGGGCTCATCAGGGCAATCCTGCCCCCATGGAAGGCGACACCTCGACCCCCCGCCCCGGGCTGATCTGTCCGTTCGAGAAGATGCGCCCCTCCCAGTTGAACCGGGACGACGCCTTCTACATGGCCCTGGCCTTCAACCTCGCGGTCGACGCCTGGCGGATCGACGAGGTCCCGATCGGGGCGATCATCGAGCGCGGCGGCGAAATCATCGCGGCGGCGCATAATGAGGTCGAACGCGCCAACGACCCGACGGCCCACGCCGAAATGCTGGCGATCACCCAGGCGGCGAAGAAGATCGGCGACTGGCGCCTCAACGAATGCAACCTTTACGTGACCAAGGAGCCCTGCCCGATGTGCTCCGGCGCCGCGATCATGAGCCGGCTCAACCGCGTGGTCTACGCCTGGGGCGACCCCAAGATGGGCTGCATGGGCGGCGCGGTCGAACTCCACAGCCTACCGAAGCTCAACCACCAGGTCCAAGTCACCTCCGGGGTGCTCGAAGACCCCTGCCGCGAGATCCTGCAGGCCTACTTCAACATGAAGCGGGGTCGCGATTCCACCGCCTCGGCTTGACCCCGGCAGGCTTTCCGCAACCTCTTTCCCTGTCGGCCGGAATATAGTCCTATACTCCAGATTCGAGACGCCATACTCTCACTCCATGCATCGACGCGATTTCATCGGCAAAGCCTCCCTCGCCGCCGCCGCACTCGGAGCCTCTTCCCTTTCCGCCCAATCTTCTTCCACCCAAACCATGAGCTACACCCTCGCCCCCCTGCCCTATCCTCACGCCGCCCTCGAGCCGCACATCGACCAGGCGACGATGGAGATCCATCACGGCAAGCACCACAATGCTTACGTCACCAACCTGAACGCCGCCCTCGCCAAGGAAGCCGGCTTCGCCGCTCCGGCCGACGTCAACGCGCTCATCGCCGACCTTTCCAAGGTGCCTGAATCCATCCGCACCGCCGTCCGCAACAACGCCGGCGGCCACGCCAACCACACCTTCTTCTGGAACATCCTCTCCCCGAACGGCGGCGGCGAACCCGTCGGCGCCCTCGGCGAAGCCATCCAGAAGGCCTTCGGTGGCCTCGAAGGCGAGAAGGGCCTCAAGGCCGCCTTCAAGACCGCGGCGACCACCCGCTTCGGTTCCGGCTGGGCCTGGCTCGTCGTCAAGGCCGACAAGTCCATCGCCGTGACCTCCACGCCGAACCAGGACAGCCCCCTCATGAAGGGCGTCGCCGACGTGAACGGCACCCCGGTCCTCGCCCTCGACGTCTGGGAACACGCCTACTACCTCAAGTATCAGAACCGCCGCCCCGACTACGTGGACGCCTTCTGGAAGGTCGTCGACTGGAAGAAGGCCAACGAGATCTACGTCAAGGCCATCGCCTGAGGCGTCTCGCCATATCGGTATCAAGAAGCGGCCCCTCGGCCGCTTCTTTGTTTGGCACATCCGCCACGGTGTGCTTTCTTAGCCATACCCCGATGCGCTTCCTTACGCTGCTCTTACTGGCCTTGGCGGCCGCCGCCGACGCCGCCGAAACCGTCCTGCCCCTCTGGCCCGAGGGAGTCCCGGGTAAGCGCGTGGCGCCGTCCAAGTCGGTCCTCGACCGCATCGGTCCGAAAGGCAGTCAGCCAGGCCGTGAGACGTTCATCGACGACCCTTCGATCACGGTCTACCCGGCCGCCAACCCGAACGGCGCGGCGGTCATCGTCTGCCCCGGCGGCGGCTACTGGTTCCTCTCGACGAAGAACGAAGGCACCGGCGTCTGCGAGTGGCTCAACCGTGTCGGCATCACGGGCATCCTGCTGCGCTACCGCACCCCGACGGCGGACGAGACCCAGCCGCATAACTACCCGGTCCAGGACCTCCAGCGCTCGCTCGGCCTCGTCCGCGCCCGCGCCAAGGAGTGGAACATCGACCCGAAGCGCGTCGGGGTGGTCGGCTTCTCCGCCGGTGCCAACCTCGTCGGCCACGCCTCCTGGGATCGCACGCCCCGCACCTACGAACAGAAGCCCGGCGTCGACGACCCGCGCGGCCCGGACTTCACGATCTTCGTCTACGGCGGCGGCTTCCTCGAGAAGGAGGACAAGACCAGGTTCCGCGAGGGCTTTTCGGTCCCGGCCGACGCCCCGCCCTGCTTCTTCGTGGTCGCCCATAACGACGGCGCCAACCCGCTCGAAGCCGCGAAGCTCTACATCGAATACAAGCGCCAGAACCTCCCGGCGGAGATCCACGTCTACTCCAAGGGCGGCCACGGCTTCGGCACCCGCCAGACGAAGTTCCCCGTCGACGCCTGGACCAACGTCGCCGCCGAATGGATGGGCGCCGAAGGCTTCCTGAAGGCCACCAAGTAAGCCCATGCGTCTCCTGCTCCCGCTATTGACGTTCACGACCGTGCTCACGGCCCAGACGCTCGTCGGCGACGGACAGGCGGACGACGCCGCCGCGCTCCAGAAACTCGTCGATGCGGGCGGAAGCGTGTCGCTGCCCAAGGGGCGCTACCGACTCACGAAGACGGTCACGGTCGACCTCGCCAAGCTCGGCGCGGCCGGGATCTCGTCCGACGGCACCGCCACGCTCATCATGGCGGGCCCGGGTCCGGCCCTCAGGATCGTCGGCACGCACGGCGGCACCGCCGCGCCGAAGTCGTTCAAGCCCGAGACCTGGGCCCAACGTACGCCCGTCGTCCAAGGGCTCGAGATCGTCGGCACGCACGCCGAGGCGGACGGCGTCGAAGCGAACGGCACCATGCAGCTGACGCTGTCCCGCCTCACCATCCGCGAATGCCGGCATGGCATTCGCCTAGCCGTCCGCAATCGCAACGTCGTCATCGCCGACTGCCACCTCTACCGCAACCGTGGCGTCGGACTGTTCCTGGATAACGTGAACCTCCACCAGACGAACGTCACCGGCTGCCACATCAGCTACAACCTCGGCGGCGGCATCGTCGCCGTCGGCGGCGAAGTGCGTAACCTGCACGTCGGCACCTGCGACATCGAGGCGAACCACGACGAGAACGGACCGCCCTCGGCCAACATCTTCCTCGATTCGACGGGCGGCTCGATCGCCGAGGTCGCGATCACCGGCTGCACCATCCAGCACACCCACAAGGCGCCGGGCTCGGCCAACATCCGCATCTTCGGGGCCGGCAAAGACCCTTCCCTGCTGCGCCGCGAAGGCCGCGAGCATACCCGCGAGGGGCATGTGACCATCGTCGGCAACGTCTTCAGCGACGTGCAGGTCAACCTCGAGGTCCGCCAATCCCGCGGGGTGACCGTCTCGGCCAACACCTTCTGGGAAGGCTTCGCCCACGACCTCGTCGTCGAAGACAGCCAGAACGTCGTCATCACCGGCAACAACTTCGACCGTAACCCGCGGTACCTCGTCAACGGCAACGGCCTGGCCGAGAAGAACGGCATCTTGCTGCGCCGCGTCGCCGACTCCGCCTTCTCCGGGAACATCGTGGT
>SYID01000020.1 GCA_005798925.1 Verrucomicrobiota bacterium | reverse complement strand
GTCCGGCAGTTCTCCATCTTCGTCGAGAACAAGGTCGGCCGCCTGAACGAACTGGTCGAATCCCTGGCGGGCGCCGACGTCCATATCGTGGCGCTCTGCCTGGTCGACACGACCGACTCCACGATCATCCGCATCGTGGTCGACTACCCCGAGCGGGCCGAGCAGGTCCTCGACGCGCACCGTTTCGCGCACGACGACGTCCCGGTGGTCGCGATCGAGCTGCAGTCCGAGGCCCAGCTGAAGGACGTCACCCGAGTCCTGCTGTCAGCCGAGATCAACATCCATTACGTGTACCCGTTCCTGTTCCGACCCAACGGCCGTTACGGCCTGGTCGTGCGTACCGAAGCCCAGGAGCTCGCCGCGTCCGTCCTGTCCAGCCACGGCATCACCGTGCTGAGCCGGAACGATATCGCCCGCTGATCAGCTCGAGGCAGGGACAGCACACGTGCTGTCCTTCGTCTCTAAGCCTGCCCGATCGCCGCTCGCTCGAGGCCATACGTCAGCCTTTCTGGTATGTTTCCGCCATGACTTTCGACTTGCGGGGAGGCTTTAAGGCTTCATTTTAGTGTTCAGGTGTGTAGGCGGCTAAGACCCGCCGAGATTCCTCTTAGGGGGGCGCGAAAGCGCTCCCTTCTTCTTTGATGACGATCGTTATGCCGCGTTCGGAGAAAAGTTTCTCACATCGTTTCAGCATGGCCTGGGCATGGGATTGTCTGAAGAGCGAATTTGGCTCCACGGTCTGCTTGGTGAGGTAAGCCAGCAGGTCGCTAAGCTGTAGTAAAGGACTCTGCTTGGAGTCACGGCCGAACGGTTCGTCTAAGAGTAACTTGCTCAGTTCAAGGCTGGCGTTGATCTCGCCTAGCCATGCGGCGGAAGGCGCCGTCCTATGGTCGTCGCAGATCACGGCGAGTCCGGGAGCCGAGCAGAGGGGGTGACCTTCGTTTGAGGCGATGTGGCCCGATGCCGCGCGGAGTAGCGCGAGCCAAGCCGCCCGGATGACGTCCCGAGGATAGTTATGTTTCACGACGATGACGCGTAGAGGCGTCAGCCGTTGATCTTTCCGGACCATTTCGACCGCATGCAAGACCGACTGAACTCGCTGGCCTCTTTTGACGCCGTGGTGTTCCTTGCTATGTCCGAGCATTTCGCTGGCGTGCAGTTCAGCGTGCGGCGGGTAGCCGTACTTGTCGTGTACGCGCCTGCGCATCCTTTTGACCGAGGCCAAGGCCTCATGCCACTCGGCATGATGGACGAGCAGTCCGCACAGGGTGAACGTGCTGGTCTGTGATCCTTCGCGCCCGGTGTCGCCGCTTTCATCGACGTAGAGAAGATGCATACGCTCATTGACCTGAAAGGTACCCGCGAATCAAAGCAGGGAATCTGGGGGGATTAATAAGGGGTTTACCGCCCTTAAGGTCAGGTCGTCCGAAGCGGACAAGGCCTTGGCTTGACCATCCCTCTCGGCTCCCCATTACTGATTGTCCTTCGAATTGACGAAGGACCTGGAGAGGTGGCTGAGTGGCCGAAAGCGCCCGTTTGCTAAATGGGTATACCCCAAAAGGGTATCGTTGGTTCGAATCCCATCCTCTCCGCCACTTTGAAGCGGGATGTCCGAAACAGCGGATTTCTCCGGCTTTGGCTCATTTTTCGGCTTACTTCGAACTCCTCCGGGCCGTGCGCACGCGTGAACAGGTCGAGCCGTCGGATGCGGTCAAATGACGTCGAGGGCAGGATTTCACCGGCGAGAGGCCCGACGTGTAACTATTGCGTGGCATCGGTTTTATGTTTCCGGCCGATGAACCCAGCCTTTGCCCGATCCTTGTCATCCCTTTTCATGCTGGGGTCTGCTTTTCTGGCTTTGACGGCCAGCGGGCAGTCCGTCGCGGACAAGGAAAACGGCGAAGCGAGTCCCAGGAAGTGGGTGACCCCTGCGGTCAAGGCGCCCGGGGTCACCCACCATGTTTTCCGCAGCGCGGCGGTCGAGGGCGACGTCAGCTACCACCTTTACCGCCCGGATGCTTACGAGGCTGAGCCTGCGCGCCGGTTCCCTGTCGTCTATTGGTTGCATGGTTCCGGCGGCGGGCTGTCCGGCGTCGCCTCCGTGGCGGCGCGTTTCGACCGGGCGATTCGCGAAGGCAAGACACCCCCTTGCCTGGTTGTCTTCGTGAACGGGCTCGAAATGGGCATGTATGTCGACTGGTCCGACGGATCCGCCCCGGTCGAATCGATGGTCATCCGCGACCTCCTCCCGCACATCGACACCGCATATCGCACCGTCGCCAGGCGGGAAGGGCGCCTGCTCGATGGTTTCAGCATGGGCGGTTATGGTGCCGCGCGCCTGGCCTTCAAGCACCCGGATCTTTTCCGCGCCGCCTCGATCGTCGGGGCTGGTCCGCTGCAGCCAGAACTCAGGAACACGCCCCGCGCAAGCCGCCTCCAGGCGGCCGACCTGCTCAGGCGGGCGTTCGGTGGCGAGCAGGCGGTGTTCCTCGCGGCCAGCCCGCGGACGATCGCGGAGCGCAATGCCAAGACGATCGCGCAAGGCACCCTTGTGCGCATGGTCATCGGCGACAAGGACGAGACTTTCGGCAACAACGAGGACTTCCACCGCCATCTCGAAGCGCTCGGCATACCCCATTCCTGGACCGTCATTCCCGGCGTGGGACATGATCCTGACCGTGTCTTCAATGCCTTGGGCGACGAGAACTGGGCCTTTTACCGCAAAGCTTTCGCTGAGGAGGCGCCGCCCGACGTCCGCCCCGCGAAAGGTGAGATCAAGCTGGCGGTCGGCAAGTCCGCTCGACGCGCCCTGTATTCCAACGCCCCATCGCAGGGGAAGCGGCCGGCGGTCCTGATTCTGCATGGCGGCATGGGCAGCGCCGAACTCATGCGCGGCAGTTCTGGTTTCGAGGCTCTCGCGCCGAAGGAGGGTTTCATCGCGGTCTATCCTGAGGGCACGGACTTCTCGGGCGGAAGGCATGCCTGGAACACCGGGCACTTGCTCCGCCGCCAGGTGAAGGACGCGGACGACATCGCGTTCCTGGACGCGCTCATCGACCGCCTCGTCGCCGACCACGGCGCCGATCCCGAGCGTATCTTCATGACCGGCGGATCGAACGGCGGCATGATGACCTATGTCTATTCCGTGGCCCGGTCCCGGCGGCTCGCCGCCGCCGCTCCCGTCGTCGCCAGCATGTTCACGTTCGAGAAGACCCCGGAAGCGCCGCTGCCCATTCTCATCATCAACGGCGGCAAGGACAAGGAGGTGCCGTTGGCAGGCGGCATGAGCGGCAATCCCCTCGTGAGCGGGGCGCAGTCGACGCCTTACCGGCCGGTCGAGGACGTCGTGGCCTTCTGGGCCAAGGCCAACCGTTGCGATGCGGAACCCAAGGTGGCCGTCGCTGGTTCCGTCACCACCCGCGCGTATGTTCCCGCCGCCGGCGGCGCCCCGGTGGAGTTTGTCGTGGACGCCGAGGGCGGGCATGGCTGGCCCGGGGCGACCTCCAGGCGCTCCGAGAACACGCCCATCAAGTCCTTCCGCGGGGCCGAGCGCGTCTGGTCTTTCTTCAAGGACAAGTCGCGTCCGTCGGCGGCCAAAGGGCAGTGATCTCTTGCCAGGCGAATCAGCGAGCGGAAGGCAGCACGCCGATCTGGGTGAGCCAGTCCCGGCATTTAGCGGGCCAGACCTTGACGTCATTCTCGGAGCGGAGGCCGTGGCCGTGACCGCCGGTGGCGCAGCGGAAGAAGGCGTGCGGGGTCTTGGTGTCCTTGAGCGCCGCGAAGTAGGCGTCGCTGCCCTTGATGAAGCGCTTGTCGTCTTCGGCGTGCGCGATGAAGGTCGGCGAGGTCTGTCCGTCCACGAGCGGCACGAGGCCTTCGTCGAGGTAGGCCGGGTAGCCGAGGACGGCGAAATCCGGACGCAGGGGCTGATCGTCGGCCGCGTCGATCCGCGGATAGGTCGCCGGATCCGAGTGGACGCTGAGACGGGCCGAAAGGTGGCCCCCCGCGGAGAAGCCCATCACGCCGACGCGCGCGCGGTCGATGTGCCATTCGGCCGCACGCTGACGGACCAGGCGGATCGCCCGCTGGATGTCCTGGAAAGCACCTTCGCGGTTGTTCGGCACGCGGTATTTGAGGACGACGCCGGTGACGCCGAGCGTGTTAAGCCATGCGGCGACTTCGGTGCCTTCCTTGTTGTAGGCGAGGCCGCCGTAGCCGCCGCCCGGGCTGACGATCACGGCGGGCGAAGGTTTCGCGGACTCCGCCCGATAGACGGTGAAGGAAGGTTCGCTGATGTCGGTCAGACGGATCACCTCGTCGCCTCGGGCGGGCAGGGTGCGCTCCGTTCCTGTGACCGCCCGGCCTGGCATGGCGTCTTGCGGCCACAGCTTCACGACGATGCCGGGAGCTTCCGGCTCGGGCTTGGCTTGCTCCGCCGACAAGGCGTTCAGGGCGCCGAGAAGCAGGGTGGCGGCGATGATGTTCAGTCGCGACATACGTCAGGGGTTATGTCCGTGATAAGCGCGGCCGGCGGCCCATCAACCGTGAAGAAAGTCAGGGGTTTACTTGGCCGCGTGGCCGGCTTTGATGGCATAATGCTCCGCCAGGCGGCCACTTTTTTCTGCTTCTTGTCCGCCATCGCGGGTTCCGCGCAGACCTTGCGCCAGGTTTCGCCGTGGGCGTCCGGTGTCGGCCTGGCCGACCGTATCGCGGAGCGCCCGGCGGACTGGCCCTTGCTGACGGCGCAGTTCAGCCACGTCACCCCGGAGAACTGCATGAAACCTGCAGCCCTTCGTGCGACGGACCAGGCTTGGGATTTCGATCAGGCCGACAAGTTCGTCGCCTTCGCGAAGGCGAAGGACCTCAAGGTCGTCGGACATTGCCTGGTGTGGGCGAAGGACGACCGGACCCCGGCTTGGTTCCATGAGGACGCCGGCGCGCCGGCTTCCAAGGAGGTCCTGCTCGGCCGCATGAAGGCTTACATCGACACGGTCGTCGGTCGCTACAAGGGCAAAATCGCGGCCTGGGACGTGGTCAACGAGGCGTTGGACGACGGCAAGAATGAACTGCGCGACTCCGGCTGGACGCGTGCGGCGGGCGACGAATTCATCGCCCTGGCTTTCGAATATGCCCACGCCGCCGATCCGGCCGCGCTGCTCATCTACAACGACTATAACAACGAGCTCGACGGCAAGCGGGAGAAGATGCTCCGCCTGCTCGCCAGGCTGAAGTCCCGCGGCGCTCCCGTCCACGCCATCGGCCTGCAAGGCCACTATGAGATCGACCGCGTGCCGTATGAGGCGCTCGAGAAGACCTTGGTCGCCCTGCGCGCGATCGGCATGAGGGCCGTCGTCAGCGAACTCGACATCGACGTCATCCCGCGCGGTCGCTGGTGGGCCGACGGCAACAAGCACCGGGCGGAGATGGTCAAGGTCGATCCGTACGCCGACGGCTGCCCGCCGGACATCCTCGCCCGTCAGGCCGAACAGTACGCGCGTCTCTTCCGGCTGTTCCGTAACTATGACGACGTCATCGTCCGCGTCTCCTTCTGGAACCTGCATGACGGGCAGAGCTGGCTCAACACGTTCCCTTGGAAGCGCGTGAACCACCCGTTGCTCTTCGATCGGCAAGGCCAGCCTAAGCCCGCTTTCACCGCCGTGTTGAAGGAGCTCGCCCCGTCGCGCTGATACGGAGGAGGTCAGGGCGGTCCCCCGGACAGCGAGCCCAGCCCAGCCCGGATCTGGATTGCCGTTAATAAAGCATAATACTTGACTTAACACGATGTAAAAAAATATTTCATAGTTGTTTTACTATGAACGTCACCTTCCGGCAATTGCAGTTATTTCGATCGTTGGTCTCCACCGGCAGCATCAGCGGGGCCGCCAAGGAGGCGGGCATCACGCAGCCTACCGCCTCCGTCCATCTGAAGGAGCTGACCGAAGCCGTCGGCATGCCTCTGTATGAAGTCATCGGTCGCAAGGTCTTCCTCACGGAGGCCGGCCGCTCTTTGGCGTCCGCCGCCCAAGGCGTCCAGGCCGAGTGGGAGTCTTTCGAACAGAACATCCAGACCCTCAAGGGCGGGGAGAGCGGGATGCTCAGAGTCTCGATGGTGAACACCGCGCAGTATTTCGCGCCGCGCATCCTGGGTTCGTTCTGCTCGGCCCGGCCGGGCGTCGAGGCCTCGATGGAGCTCCTCAACCGCGACGGCGTGATCGAGCGGCTCCGTCTCAACCAAGACGACCTTTACATCATGTCCCGCCCGCCGACGGACCTCGCGCTGACGTGCACCGCCTTCATGCCGAACCCCCTCGTGGTCGTCGCGCCGCGCGACCACCCGCTGGCGCGACGCAATCCGGTCCAGCCGGAGGAGCTCGCCGGCTTCCGTTTCCTCGCCCGCGAGCGCGGGTCGGGCACCCGGCTGGCCGCCGATGACTTCTTCCGCCAGCGTCGCTGCGCCCTCGACGTGCGCTTCGAGCTCGGCAGCAACGAGGCGATCCTCGAGGCCGTCGCGGGCGGCATGGGGCTCGCCATCGTCTCGGCCCACGCGCTTCGGGAGGGTGCGCACGCCGGCCTCGTCACTTTGGACGTCGACGGTTTCCCGTTGCTGTCGAACTGGCAGATCGTGCATCCGTCCGGCCGCAAGCTTTCGCCTCTCGCCGCCGCTTTCCGGACGCATCTCATCGCCGAGGCCCGGTCGATGTCCGTGCCGGCCTGACCGGGTCCGTCAGCAGCAGGAATCCCTTTTCCGCCCGTCGGCGGGCGGGGCCGCGAGGTCGACGATCCGCCGCAGGACCGCCGGCAGGGCGGCGCGGCGGTAGTGGCACCAGCGGCCTTCCTTGCGGCAGGTCACCAGGCCGCATCTGCGGAGCATCGCGAGGTGTCGCGAGACCGTAGGCTGGTCCCGGCGGACGTGGGACTGGAGGTCGCAGACGCACACTTCGTCGCGACCCAGCCGGGCGAGCAGCCGCAGGCGGGTCGGGTCGGAGAGCCCGCGGCAGACCTGTTCGACGGAAGGAGGGGAGGGAGCGCGCTTGACTCCGGGCATGCCTCAGCAAACATATATGCTTAAACATATGCAACTCCTAACCCCCGCGCCGATGACCCTGGCGGCTTTCAGCCAGGCCTTGGCCGCGAATCCCTCGCTGGGGCTGCGCTTCCGGCTCCCGACCGGCCCCCTCACGCCGATCCACCTGCATCTGACCGAGGTCGCCCGGGTCGAGAAGCGTCTCATCGACTGCGGCGGCACGGTGCGGACCGACGTCTCGGCCCGCCTGCAGCTCTGGGCGTCGGACGACACCGATCACCGCGTCGGCTGCGCCAAGGCCCTGCAGGTCATCGGCCGGGGCGCGGAGCTCGTCGGCTCGACCGCGCTGCCGCTGGAGGTCGAATATGACCTCCCTTTCCTGACCGTCTTCCCCGTGCTGGGGTCGGTCGTCGAAGGCGACCAGCGGATCTTCCTGCTGGGAGCCAGGCACGCGGACTGCCTCGCGCCCGACGTCTGCGTGCCGAAGGCCTGCAAGCCGGGCTCCGGCTGCTGCTGAGCTTTATCCCATGAGCAAACCACTCGTCCTCATCCTCTGCACCGGCAACTCCTGTCGCAGTCATCTCGCCGAGGCGATTCTCCGTCGCGCGGCCGGCGGCCTGGTCGAGGTCGCCAGCGCCGGCTCGAAGCCGGCCGGCTACGTGCACCCGATGGCCATCGAAGTCCTGAAGGAGATCGGCCTCGACGCCTCGGCGCACCGCTCCAAGCACCTCTCCGAATTCCTGCAGGTGCCGGTGGCCACCGTCGTCACCGTCTGCGGCAACGCGGACCAAGTCTGCCCGGTGTTTCCGGGTCAGGTGAACCGATACCACTGGGGCTTCAGCGATCCGGCCCACGCCACGGGGACCCCGGATGAGATCCGCGCCGAGTTCCGCCGCGTGCGCGACCAGATCGGCCTGGTCTTCGAGGCCTACGCCGCGGGCCTGAAGGAATCCGCCGCCCGTTGCGTTTCGTGAGCGCGCCGCGGACGATCGGCGCCGAATTCCTCGGCACGGCCCTGCTCCTGCTGGCCGTGACCGGTTCCGGCGTCATGGGCGAGACGCTCGCCGCGGGCAACGTCGCCGTCGCCTTGCTGGCCAACAGCGTGGCGACCGCCGCCGCGCTCTACGTCATCCTCTCGCTGCTCGGGCCGGTCTCCGGCGCGCACCTCAACCCTGTCGTCAGCCTGATGGCGGCTTTCGACGGCGTGCTGCCCGTCGGGCGGCTGCTCGGCTATCTCCTCGCGCAGTTCGGCGGCGCGATCGCCGGCGTCTGGGCTGTCCACCTGATGTTCGGCCAGCCGTTGCTCCAGGTCGCGACCAAGATCCGCGCGGGCGGCCCGCAGCTCTTCAGCGAGTTCCTCGCCACCTTGCTCCTGCTCGGGCTTGTGCGGACGGCGTCGGCCCGCGGCGACGCGCGCATACCGGCTTATGTCGCGCTGACCGTCCTGGCGGGCTACTGGGCGACGGCTTCCACCTTTTTCGCGAATCCTGCCGTCACGGTGGCGCGGGCGCTGACCGACACCTTCGTCGGCATCCGCCCGGCGGACGTCCTGTCTTTCTGCGGCGCGCAACTGCTCGCCTTGTTCGTGACAGTCGTGTGTGCGCGCCTTCCGGGACGCCGAGGCTGACCGTCGGCCGCCCCGGCGGTCCGGCCTGGCGGACCGTCACTTCTGCGGCAGGGGCGGAAAGAGCTTTTCTCCCAGGTCCTTAGCGCGCGCGCGATAGCCGCGGGCCTTGGCGGCGTCCTTCGGGAATCCGTGATCGCCTTTCTCGTGCGCGCCGGCGAGCCAATGGAGGGCTTGGAATCCGGCGGCGTCTTCGCGTCGGGCGAAGTCGCTCATCGCCGCGGCCAGCTCGGTGGGGCGGTCGCGAAGGTCGAGGCTGGCTTGGTCGAACACCGAACGCGGGTGGCCGAGCTTCGCCGCTTTCGCCAACCAGCGGAAGCCTTCGTCGCCGGTGGCGATCCTCTGCGTCAGCACGAAATGCAGGTGCCACATCGCCTCGGTGTCGCCGGCTTCCGCCATCGCGCGGAGCCTGACCACGGCATAGTCCGACACCGCGCGGAGATCCTCCTTCAAGGCGCTCTTGAACCAGGCGCCCGCGAGGTCATCGTAGCGGCGGGGACCCGTCGAGACGAGCAGGGCGCGGAGGGCCTCGGCTTCCTTGGAGGGAAGGCCTTCCAGCGCTTTCTCGGCGCGGGACAGGTGGGCCGAGCCATCCCAGGCCGCGGTCGGCGTCGTCGGGCGCGTCAGCACGTAGGTGAGCACGGCCGAAAGGACCAGCAGGCCGGCGAGACCGAGTTTGAGGGATTTGCTCATGGCCGCCAATTAAGGAAGTCTCCGGACAATAATGAACCTCGAAAAGCAGGTCAGCCGATTAAGCCAATCTAACGACGGATTCGGACAGTAAGTCCGGGACTGGCTGACGGCTTGCCAGCGGAAATCGGCGGCGTAGGCTGATGGTCTCTACTATGCGCTCCTCTCTTGCTTTGACCTTCGCCTGCGCCGTCGCGTTAACCGGCTGCGCCAACTACGCGGTCCGGCCGGTGCTCCATCCCGGCACGGAAAAGCGACACGAGTCCTTCAACGTCATCTCGAAGCAGGGAGAAGCGCAGCTTGTCTTCCTGGGCGACTCGATCACCCACGGCTGGGAAGGGAAGGGCAAAGCCGTCTGGGAGAAGACCTGGGCGCCGCGCAAGGCGGCCAACTTCGGCATCGGCGGCGACCGCACCGAGCACGTCCTCTGGCGTCTCGAAAACGGCAACTTCGACGGCCTCAAGCCCAAGGCGATCGTCCTGATGATCGGCACGAACAACACCGGGCACCAAGGGCGGCCGCAGAAGGAGCTCGATGGCGCCGTCTACCAGTGCACCGCCGAGCAGACCGCCGAAGGCATCAAAGCCATCCTCGGTCAGCTCCGTCGGAAGTGTCCCGACGCCAAGATCCTCGTCCTCGGCATCTTTCCTCGCGGGGCGAACAAGGAGGACAAGTTCCGCCAGCAGAACGAAGCCACCAACGCCATCGTGAAGGGCTTCGCCGACGGCAAGCAGGTGTTCTTCCTGGATATCGGCGCCAAGTTCCTGGAACCCGACGGCACGCTCTCCAAGGCGATCATGCCCGACCTTCTGCACCCCAACGAAAAAGGCTATCAGATATGGAGCGACGCCATCGAAGCCGAGGTGCTCGCCCTGCTTCGTTGATTTAATGCATGGATGACATAGACCAGACCATATGTCTTCCATCTGACGCCGGATTAAGAGGAGGTTTGATTTGCAACTTCTGGGTCGGCCAGCGAATTAAAGCGCCATGGCTGACTCCACGAATGCGGGAAGATCTTCGTCGTCGACCCCAGGCTCCGTCGAGGGGCGCTCCCAGGAAGTCCGACTGATCGGTTTCCTGGCCCGGCAGGCCGGCTTGGAGCCGGATGCTTCGCGCATCGCCGGGTCGCTTTCCGCTCATGCCGGCGAGGAGCCGCTTGAGCGCGTCGCCGCCGCCCTGCCTGCCGCCGGCCTGAAGGCCGACGTCTGCCGCATGCCTCTGGCCTCCGCCCTCTGGCAGGCCAGGGCCTCCTTGCCTTTGGTCATCCATGCCGAGGGCAAAGGCTTCACCGTCGTCGTCGGCGGCGGCCTTTTCCGGGAACGGCTCGCTTCCTTCGACGGCGACGAGAAGACCTACGTCGTCAGCCGCACGGCCTTGGTCCGGCAGCTCGGACTCGCTTCGGCCCAGTCGGAGGTCGAGGTCGCCTTCGTCTCGCCGACCATGCCGGCCGAAGGGCTCAAGGGCCACGATGAGGACGTTCACCAGCAAAATCATCAGCCCAGCCCGATCAGCCGGTTGTTCGGCCTCATGCGCCCGGAGGCTTCGGATATCGCCACGATCCTCATCTTCAGTCTCGTCACCGGTCTGCTTTATCTGGCCCTGCCTCTCGCCATCAACGGCGTGGTCGGCAACCTGGCCTTCGGCACGCAGTCGACCCCTTTCCAGCAGGCGCTGATCTTCATCACCCTCGCGCTCACCGGCTGCCTCGTGCTCTCGGCGATCATCCGCGGCCTCCAGTATGTCGTCGCCGAGCACATCCAGCGACGTATTTTCGTCCGGCTCGCCGCCGACCTGGCCTGGCGCCTTCCGCGCGTCCGCACGCAGGCCTTCGACGGCGTCCACGCCCCGGAGATGGTCAACCGCTTCCTGGATGTCGTGACGGTGCAGAAGAGTTCGGCGATGCTCCTTCTCAACGGCATCAACATCGTCGTCGGGGCCGTCGTCGGCCTCGTCGTGCTCGGATTCTATCACCCGTTCCTGCTCGCCTACATGTTCGTGACCCTGCTCGGACTGGCTTTCGTGGTCTATGTCCTCGGCCGGGGCGCGATCGCCTCCAGCCTGGCCGAATCCCGCAGCAAGTATGCGGCGGTCGGCTGGCTCGAGGAAGTCGCCCGTTATCCGCGTCTGTTCAAGGGGCCTTCCGGCCTCTCCTTGGCGGGCGAGCGGACCGATGAGCTCGCCCGGAATTATCTCGAGGCGCGCGCCTGGCATTTCCGCGTGCTCATGCGGCAGATCATCGGCCTGCTCAGCCTCGAGGTGCTCGCCACGGCGGCCTTGCTGATCGTGGGCGGAGGCCTCGTGCTCAGCCAGCAGCTCACGCTCGGCCAGCTGGTCGCGAGCGAACTCATCGTCAGCGCGGTCGTCGCGTCCTTCGCCAAGCTGGGCAAGCAGTTCGAAGCCTGGTACGACGCGCTCGCCGCCGTCGACAAGCTCGGACATCTCGTGGACTTCGAGACCGACCGCGAGGGTGGCGAGATCCCTGCCGGGGATCCGGCCGGGGTCTCGGTCGAATTGCGCGCCGTCTCCTTCGCCTATCCGGGCGGCCGCGAGCTCCTGAATGGTCTGACCTTCAAGGTCGGCCCCGGCGCCCGCGTCGCCCTGGCTGGCACGCAGGGCAGCGGGTGCAGCACGTTGCTCGACCTGGTCACGGCCATGCGCGAGCCTGCCGCCGGCACGATCATGGTGGACGGTCTCGACCTGCGTTCGTGGGACCTCGAGGCCTACCGTGGTCAGGCCATGGTGCTGCGTTCGCAGGACATCCTGAGCGCGACCCTGATGGACAACCTCCGGCTCGGTCGGTCCGACATCACGCTCGGTCAGGTCCAGGCTGCCTTGACCGAAGTCGGCCTGCTGGCGGACGTCCTCGCGATGCCGGACGGACTTTCCACGAAGCTCGTCACCGGCGGCCTGCCGTTGTCCAGCCGACAGCGTAACCGCCTGCTCGTGGCCCGCGCCTTGCTGCAACGCCCGCGTCTCCTTGTCATCGATGAGTTCCTCGACGGCATGGATGCCGCGAACACCTCGCAGCTTATCGACGTCGTCGTGGGACCCGAGCGTTCTTGGACCTTGCTGATCGCCACCCGCGACCCCCAGCTGCTCCGCCGTTTCCAGACGGTCATCAACATTCCTTCTTCCCAAGCATGAGCCCGTCCGCCGACCCCCCTGCTCCTGCCCTCCGCGGGCGCCTGCCCGCCTTGCTGCTGGCCGGCTCTTCCTTCCGCATCCGGCTGCTGTCGCGCATCGCCGGCCTCGGGTTCGTCGCGGTCGTGCTGGCCATCTGGTTCCTGCCTTGGCAGCAGTTCGTCCGGGGCTCCGGCAAGGTCATCGCCTTCGATCCGCTCGAACGACGCGTGAACGTCGAGGCGCCCGTCGCGGGTCTCGTGCGAAAGATGTACGTGGTCGAAGGCCAGCGCGTGAAGTCCGGCGAGGTGCTCGCCGAGCTGCAGGACAACGACCCTAATCTCCTGAACAACCTCAAGTCCCAGCGCTCGTCGCTGTCCGACCGTCAGGCCGCCACCCGTCGCCGCATCGAAGACCTCGACCTGCAGGTCCGGCAGCTCGAGCTCGCCCGCGGGCAGTCGGTCGACGCCGCCCGCCAGCGCGTGGTCGCCGACAAGATCGCGGCCGAGACCGCCGCGCTCAACTTCACGCGTACCAAGGAACTCAAGGACGGCGGCCTGGTATCGGTCCGTGATTACGAACTCGCGATCCAGTCCCGCGACAGCACCGCCGCCGCGCTCGTCGCCGCCGAAGCGACCCTCGGCCGCACCGAGAGCGAGTTCAGCGCGACCATCGCCGGCGTGCGCGCCCAGCGCGGTTCGGCCCAATCGGACCTCGCCTCCGTCGAGCGCGACCTCGGCGTGATCGACGTCCAGATCAGCCAGAACGAACGACAGCTCGTCCGTGCGCCGCGCGACGGCATCGTGCTCTCGGTCCAGGCGACCGACGGCACCTACCTCCGCCCCGGCAGCCCCATCTGCGTGGTGATCCCCGAGACCGACAGCCGCTATGTCGAGATCTGGCTCGAGGGCAACGACACGCCCCTGCTGCAGCCTCGCCTGACCAAGCCGGACGGCACGGTGATCCCCGGCAGCCCCGTGCGCCTGCAGTTCGAAGGCTGGCCCGCCATCCAGTTCGTCGGCTGGCCGAGCCTCGCCATCGGCACGTTCGGCGGCGAAGTGGTCTTCGTCGACGCCGCGGGCGATCCCTCCGGCAAGTTCCGCGTGGTCGTGGCGCCGGCCAAGGACACCGTCGTGATCGACGGCCAGCCGACCCAGGTCGGCTGGCCCGGCAACCGCTGGCTGCGCCAAGGCGTGCGCGCCAACGGCTGGGTCCTCCTCCAGCAGGTGCCTCTCTGGAAGGAAATCTGGCGTCAGCTCAACGGCTTCCCGCCGGTCGTCGCGATGGACGAGCTGGGCAAGGAGGTAAGGAAGTGAGGTGGCTCGCGCTCATCGCCCTCCTTCCGGCGTGGCTGGTCGCGGCGGAGCCTTTGCGCCTGCCGGAGGTGCTCACGAGCGTCCAGGAACGCTATCCGCCCTTGCTCATCGCGATGATCGAGCAGGACATCGCCGCCGGTCGCCTCCGTCAGGCGGACGGCGCCTTCGACCTGGGTTTCGCGTTGCGGGCGGGCATCACCCCGAAGGGCTATTACGACGGTGAGACCACCGATGTCGCCTTGGAGCAGCGTCTGCCGTTCTGGGGCGCGAACGTCTTCGCCGGGTACCGCCGCAGCAGCGGTCTCCTCGCCGACTACGACAAGGACCGTACCCAGCGCGACGGCGAATTCCGCGCAGGCCTGCGCTTCAGCCTCCTCCGCGACGGTCCGATCGACCGTCAGCGCGCCGAGCGGCTCAAGGCCCGGCTGGACCTCAGCCTGGCCGACCCGTTCATCGAGCGTCAGCAGCTCGACATCATCCGCTCCGCGACGCGCTCCTATTACCAGTGGGCCGCCGCCGGCCTCCGCGAGGCCGTGGCCCGCGAGCAGCTGAAGGTCGCCGAGGATCGCGCCGCCGCCCTGACTGAGCAGGCCAAGAAGGGCATGGTCGCCCCGATCGTCGTCACCGACAACGAACGCCTCATCGTCAGCCGCCAGCTGATCGTCACGCAGGCCCGCCGCCGCTTCGAGGCCGCCGCCCTCGAACTTTCGTTGTTCTACCGCGGTCCCGACGACCAGCCCATCACGCCCGCCCGAGAACGTCTCCCTAAGGACCTGCCCGCCGCCGAACTGCCCGAGCGCATGGGCGACGTCTCGATGCTCGAGGCCGTGGCCGAGCTTCGCCCCGAACTTCGCCGCGTCCGGTTGCTGAAGGAGAAGGTCGAGGTCGACCTGCGCCTGGCGCGTAATGCGACCCTGCCGAACCTCGACCTGACCTTCGGTATCACCCGCAACCAAGGTAGCGGCCCTTACAGCGATCTCCGTCCTGACGAATCCCGCGCCGGCCTCGAGTTCCGCCTCCCGATCCAGCGGAACGAAGCCTTCGGCCGGACGCAGGTCTCCGAGGCGGAGCTTCGTCGTCTCGAGCAGGACCTGTATTTCGTCCGCGACCGTATCCGCGTCGAGGTCAAGGACGGCTGGTCGGCCTTGGCCGCCGCCCATGAGCTCCTCGGCGCCGCCCGCCGCAACGTCGAGCTGTCCGCGATCCTCGTGAAGGCCGAACAGACGCGCTTCAGCCAAGGCGCCACGGATCTCCTCGCCCTGCAGATCCGCGAGCAGGCCCTGCTCGAGGCCCAGTTCGCCGAAGTCACCGCGCAGGCCGATTTCTTCGCCGCGCTCGCCGATTATCGCGCCGCGATCGCCGCCGACCTCAGGAAGTAGGGGCAGGTTCAGGCCGACTTCAGCGAGGCCATGTCGATCACGAACCGGTAACGGACGTCCTGCTTGATCATCCGGTCCCAGGCTTCGTTGATCTGCTGGATCGGGATGAGCTCGATGTCCGAGACGATCCCGTGCTGCGCGCAGAAATCGAGCATCTCCCGGGTCTCGGCGACGCCGCCGATGCAGGAACCGGCGAAGTTGCGGCGGGGCATGATCACGCTGAAGGCATGGACCGCCAAGGGCTTCTCCGGTACGCCGACGAGGCAGAGCGTGCCGTCGAGCTTGAGCAGGGCCATGTAGGCGTTGAGGTCGTGCTGGGCCGAGACGCAGTCGAGGATGAAGTCGAAGGAGCAGCCGTGCTTCGCCATCGCGGCGGGGTCGCTGGAGACGACGACTTCATGGGCGCCCAAGCGAAGGCCGTCGGCGACCTTGGACGGCGAGGTCGTGAAGAGCACGACGTGCGCGCCGAAGGCCCGGGCGAACTTCACGCCCATGTGCCCGAGGCCGCCGAGGTGCTTGTCGGGGCTGTTGTAGGTGAACGTGGC
>SYID01000181.1 GCA_005798925.1 Verrucomicrobiota bacterium | reverse complement strand
GGCCGAAACCATAAGGTAACCCACGCGCAGGCCCGCGAGGCCGTAGGCCGTGGAGAAGGTGCGCGACAGGACCACCGTGCGGCCGGCGGCCATCAGCGGCCGCAGGTCGGCGGAAGCCTCGAGGTATTCGGCGTAAGCCTCGTCGAGGCAGAAGATGACGTCGTCCGGCAGGGAGGCCGCGAACGCCAGGATCTCGGCGGGGTCGTCGGTGCCGCCGGTAGGATTGTTCGGACTGGCCAGGAACACGATGCGGGTCTTCGCCGTGACGGCGGCGCGCATGGCCCGGAGGTCGTGACGGTAACCCGGCATCGGGACTTCGACCGGAGTGGCGCCGAAGAGCATCGTGGCCAGCTTGTAGACGATGAAGGCCTGGGAGCCGAAGACCACCTCGTCACCGGGACGGAGGAAAGCCTGCGCGAGCAGGATCATCACCTCATTGGAACCGTTGCCGACGACGAAGTCGCCGGGACGCAGCGACCACTTCGCCGCGAGCTTCTCGCGCAGGAACGTGCAGCCTCCGTCCGGATACAGATGGCACGAATCCAAGGCCTTGCGGGCGGCGGCGAGTCCGAGCGGCGAAGGGCCGAGCGGGTTCTCGTTGGAAGCGAGCTTGATGACCGCCGCGGGATCCAGGCCGAACTCCCGGGCGACGACCTCGATGGGCCGGCCGGCCTCGTAGACGGGCTGGGTCAGCACAGGTCGGTTGGCTAGTTCGGAATAAGACGCCATGAAGTCACCAGCAATGAGGGTATCAGCCCGCTTGGCAAGCGTCCGGACCGCCCTCCCCGCTTGCCAGCGACGACGACGAGGCTTAAGCAGGCGCCATGAAACTCGTCGTCACCGGCGCCTCCGGTTTCCTCGGTCGCGAGGTCTGCCTTGCCGCCCTTCGTCGGGGCCACGATGTCCTGGCGCTCGGCGGAGCCCGGGCGCCGACGATTCCCGGCGTGGTCCGGGCGCGTGCGTTCGACCTCTGCGACGAGGCGGCCCTCGAGGCCCTCGTGCTCGAGGAATTCCCGCACGCGGTCGTCCATTGCGCCGCCCTCCCGACCATCGAAACGTGCCTGGCGGAACCGGAGCGGGCGAACAAGCTCAACACCGGGGTGCCGAAAAAGCTCGCGCAACTCTGCTTCCACCTCGGCGCGAAACTCGTGCACATGTCGACCGACAACGTGTTCGACGGGGTCGCGGGGGCCTACCAACCCACCGACCGTCCGGCGCCGCTGAATCTCTACGGCGAGACCAAAGCCGCCGCCGAGGTGGAGGTCCTTCGGTTCGGCAGGGAACACGCGGCGGTGCTGCGCACCTCGCCCATCATCGGCAACTCACCCGACGGCGACCGCGGCCTCCACGAGCGCCTGTTCGCCGCATGGAAGACAGGACGCCCGACGCTCCTCTTCACCGACGAGATCCGTCAGCCCGTCGAAGTCACCAACCTCGCGGACGTCGCGGTGGAGCTCTGCGAGCGCGCCAATCTCACGGGGCTCTTCCATTGGGCGGGGTGCGACGCCCTGAGCCGGCACGAGATCGGCCTGCGGGTCGCCCGTCATTTCGGACTGGACGCCGAGGCGCTCGTCCGACCGATCGCGCGCGCCGACGTGCCGTCCGCGGCTTCCCGGCCGCGCGATCTCAGCCTGCGGCTGCACCCGTTGGCGGGCAAGCTCCGCACGCCGGCCCAATCCTTCGACGAGCAGCTGGCCGCCTTGCGCGTGCCCCGGGGCAGCGAAGAATGGTACGAGCGTCAGACCGGCCGAAAGGTCGTGCGTCGGCTCGAGAAAGGCGTAGACTTCTGAGCATGGACGTCCTGCCCCGCCAAGCCGCCGATGCCGTGGTCAACATGGCCGCCGATCAGATGCTCCTCGAGCATTACCCGGCTCCGGACCGCGTCCGCTTCCGCCCCTTCGCTTGGTCGGCGCCCGCTTTCACCTTCGGCGTCTCGCAGTCCTGGGCCAAGTACCGCGCGCAGGTCCCGGCCGATATCCCGCTGGTCCGTCGCTGCACCGGCGGCGGACTGGTCTCCCACCTCGACGACTGGACTTTCGCCCTCGTGATTCCGCCGGGTCATCCGCTCTTCGAGGCCGAAGCCATGGCGAGCTACGCCGCGGTGCACGAGGCCTTGCAGGAGGCCCTGCTCCGCCAAGGCCAGCCGGTGACGCTCGCCCCGCTGCCGGCCGGCCAGCGCGACTTCAGGGCGCCCGACGACTGCTCGCGCCGCGCCGAACCCAACGACCTCGTCCGCGCCGACGACGGCCGCAAGGTGGCGGGCGCCGCGCAGAAAAGAAACCGCCATGGCCTGCTCATCGAGGGCTATGTCTGGCGGCCGCACCTGCCGGGTTGCGATTGGTCGCGTTTCCAAGAGGACTTCACCGCGGCGCTGGCCAAGGTGCTCGGCAGCCCGGCGACGGCCGTGCCGGAGCCGATTTACGATCAGTTCGACCACGAGGGGACTTGGGCGAAGTTCGCCTCCCGCGAATGGAACGAACGGATCTAGGCGAAGAGATCGAGCTCGGGACCTGCTTCCGGCGTCCGCGGCTTCGGCGCGGAAGGCTTCTTGGCCGGGACCGTCGCGACCGGCATGGATCCGGTCGGCTTGGCCTGCGACGGCAGTCCTGAACCGGCCTCGAGCCCGCCGAGGATGTCGCGGGCGCGTTGCACGACCGCCGGCGGCATGCCGGCGAGGCGCGCCACCTGGATGCCATAGGAACGGTCCGCCGCGCCCGGCACGACGCGGCGCACGAAGACGATCTCATCCTTCCATTCCTTCACGGCCACGGACCAGTTGCGCAGCCGGGGCAGCGAGCCGGCCAGCTTCGTCAGCTCATGGTAATGCGTCGCGAAGAGCGTGCGCGGCCCGGCGTCGCCGGCCCCGTG